>NZ_FODY01000030.1 GCF_900110485.1 Propionispora vibrioides
CCTGTGTGTGGCTGGTAGACGAGTTATCTTCTTTAGTAACGAAAATGGAATAAGTCAGTGCCTGCCGGTTTAAACGGAAGACTTGGTTGGAAACGGCCCGGGAGGATAGATAGTTGCTGGTTAAGAGAAAGACACTCACTTTGGTGGGTGTTTTTTGTTTGTGCTGATAAGTTGAAGTAGTTAAGCTCACATACGTCAAGGAAGGTACTGACGTACCTTTGATTTATTCCTGTGTGTGGCTAGGTAGAAGAGTTATCGTCTTTAGTAACGAAAATGAAATAAGTCAGTGGCTGCCGGTTTAAACGGAAGACTTGGTTGGAAACGGCCCGGGAGGATAGATAGTTGCTGGTTAAGAGAAAAACACTCACATTTTGTGGGTGCTTTTTTGTTGTGTAAAGATGAGTGTAGGGCTGAGAGCTAAGTCCTCATAGGAATCGATGTGAGGACATTAACATCAAGGCGGGCCGACGAGGGTTGTATCATAACAACGTTGCAGCGCTATCGCTGATTTACGCTTATGTTAAGATATAGCCCTTACCGGGTAGCAGTAGTGCGTATGGCACCTTTTAATACTCATCTATGAGTAATTTACTTATTTGTCCAAGACTGTTTAATTGAGCCGTTCCCGGCGGCCTTTACGTAAAAAGACGGTCCGTAGGATGCCAGAAGGGGGAACTTCCGTTAAGAAATCCACCTGTGCCCTTTGGGTATTTGTTTGAGCGAAGCTTTGGATTTTAGGAAATTCCCCCTTCTGGCGAGTCTTTTGGAGTGTAGGCCTAGATTTTTTTGCCCCTTTTTGTATCATGACAAAAAGGGGGAATTAAGTAATTGGAGATAGTTTATCTCCTAAAAGTGAGGCGGGAGGGCGTATCTGAAAAAGGAACCTTAAAATTCCCAATAAATAAAGGCCGTATAAAATACGGCCTTTACATCAATGCAACTAAGAAAATTAAGCCTTACCGTTGCAACCAAGAACATGAACCAGTTTGTGTTTAACCAATTCTTTTATGTAAGATCTGGCAGGTGTTAAGTATTGTCTCGGGTCAAAGTGGTCAGGATGAGCGGTGAAATGCTCTCTGATACCAGCGGTTAAAGCGAGACGCAGGTCGGAGTCAATGTTGATTTTGCAAACAGCCATTTTAGCTGCTTCACGTAACATATCTTCCGGAATACCGATAGCATCAGCCAAGTTACCGCCGTTTTTATTGATAATTTCAACATATTTCGGAATAACGGAAGAAGCTCCATGCAGAACGATCGGGAAATTAGGAAGTCTTTCTTCGATCTCTTTCAAAATGTCAAAACGCAGTTGAGGTTTTTGACCCGGTTTGAATTTGAAGGCGCCATGGCTTGTACCAATAGCGATAGCCAAAGAGTCAACTCCTGTGCTTTTTACAAATTCTTCAACCTGTTCAGGTTGGGTATAAGAAGCATTTTCAGCGGACACGTTTACATCATCTTCGATACCGGCAAGCTGTCCTAATTCGCCTTCAACAACAACGCCTTTGCTGTGTGCATAGTCAACTACACGTTTTGTCAATTCGATATTGTCTTTGAAGCTATGGTGTGAACCATCAATCATAACGGAAGTGAATCCGCCATCAATACAGGACTTACAAATTTCAAAATCAGCACCATGATCCAGGTGAAGGGCGATAGGAAGATCAGTATCTTCAAGAGCTGCTTGTACTAAATGAGTTAAATACGTATGTTTCGCATATTTTCTTGCACCGGCGGAAACTTGCAAAATAAGGGGTGCATTTTCTTCTTTAGCTGCTTCTGTAATTCCTTGAACGATTTCCATGTTGTTTACATTGAAAGCGCCAATTGCATAACCGCCTTCGTAAGCCTTTTTGAACATTTCTCTAGTTGTAACTAATGGCATTGTGGAGTCCCTCCTAAGTAATTATAAATAGTATGCACTCTTGCTATTATACCATAATTCATGGAAAAAAAATATATATCCGAGGAAAAATGGATTTATGTGCAAAATAAAACAATGATTATTCAACCGGTTGGTCTAGAATTTGCATGAGATTATACATGTCTTCTGGAAGAGGTGCTGTCAGATCGAGTAGTTGCTCCGTAACCGGGTGTTTGAATGTCATCCGGTAAGAATGTAAGGCGTGGCGCTGAATAAGGGCTGTAGAGCCTCCATATAAGTCATCACCCCAAAGTGGATGGCCCAGAGAAGAGAGGTGAACACGGATCTGATGAGTTCGCCCGGTGAATAACTGCAACTCCAATAAGCAGCCCCGTGAAAAGGAGTGTAAAACTTTATAAGCCGTAATAGCAGCTTGTCCCTCCGGATCAATGGTGCGCTGAATAATGCTGTCTTTTAAACGCCCAATTGGGGCGTCAATAATTCCCTGCTGTTGCTTCATGTTACCTGAAGCCAGTGCCCAATAAATTCTTTGAATACTTTTTAAATTTGATGAAGACAGCATGTGTTGAATATGGGGAAATTTGGCGATAAGGATTAACCCGGAAGTGTTGCGGTCAAGGCGATGAACCGGATGAAATGAGCAAGCTATGTTTTGCTGCTGGTAGTAGGCGAGGACGCCGTTGGCCAGTGAAAGAGTATGTTCCTGTGTCGTTGGATGAACCAATAGTCCCGGCGGCTTATTGATAACAAGCAGATAGCTATCTTCGTAAATGATTGAGAGTGGCATAGCCACTGGCAGAAGAGTTGATTCTTGCTGCCAGGTTAGTCTCACGACGTCACCGGATTGCACATTGACTGGTAGTGTTACTTGCAGCCCATTGACAGAGACGGTACCAGTATGTTTTACTTTTCGCCATAACGATAAAGATATGCCTGCGTGGCGACGTAGAAAATCCTTTAGCGGCAAATTGTGGAAAGTTCCGGGGACAATGATTTCCAGCATGATTTCTCCTTTTTGCTCATAGTATATGCAATAGAGCAGAGACAATTAAGAATAAGTCCCTGCTCTACCCGCTGCTGTACCTTATTATATCAGGCTTTGAACCATGGATACAAGATTAGCCATATGTTCGCGTTCCATGATGAGTGAGTCTTTCAGATGTTCCGTCATAGGTTCACCGTGCAATCCTAAAACATGCCATATTCTGCGATGACGTCTGGAGAGAGCCAGCAAAAGAAGCAGTAAAAGGGTATAATTAGGATTGAATTCTCGTGCTGAAAGGTCTTCTTCTTGTTCGGAAAGTTCCATTCCTCGTTCTTGAAATACAAGAGTAATTGTTTCATCATGCTTGGATATCATGTGAATTACATCCAGATAGTAACGCCAATGGTCTAGCATTATCTGGTCTAAATTATCTCGAATAGTGTCCCTGGCCTGCATTGCTGCTTCTAAAGCTGTCTTCATAAGATCAAGTTGTTCGATTGCCTCTTCATGCAGCATACGCATATGGTCTATATCCAACGACATAGGTCTGCGACTGCTGAATTTTCTCAACCTGGATCAATCCTCCTTGCAGTTGGATAAGTGTTTGTAAGGTGTGTGGGTGGAGAGTATTTGCGTTAGCGACGGCCTTTAAAAGGGGCAATGAACCGCAGCATTTTGATAGGAATATGCATAGAGATTGATTTGCGGTGGAAGCAGGTATTTACGATAATAAAATCACAACCTACATAACATAAGGTACCACAAAAAGATTCGCGTCCACAAAATCTTGCGTCAACCGAGAATAAAACCTCATCGCCTAGTAAGCACATTAAACGATCTTTAAAGTGTGCATCTGGAAACGATAAAACCTTTCCTGGCATAGAATCGTACATCCCCGTGTCCATGGGATCGCAACATGGTTCCATTTTTTCTTCATCATGGTACCAATGTGGATATTTACAGTCCATAAAAATCGTGAGCCTCCTTTATTCATATTATCAACCGATAGAATTCTTTGATATCTACCTGCTATATAGTATGAAATGACGAAACATAATGCTACTGGAGGTAAAGTTTTAAAAGCCAAATATCTGGAAAAGCAGAATTGAAGCGTCCTTTTTATTTTCTAATGGCAGGTCTTACGATAGAATATGCAGGAGAAGTTGATTTTGTCTCGAATTGATAAACCAGTTACGCATTATATTATCTGCAGGAGGGAAACATGGAGTTCTTTAAGAACACCAGCACCATATTATACGGATTTCTGGTTTGGCTGGTAATAGCACCACGTTTCAATAGTCCCAAATACGGAGAATCGTTTTTGGCATATATGACGGCATTGTTATTTTGCCTTATCGCCAGTTCCGAGATTATGATGATTAAGCCGGTTGCTTTTTTCTTTACAATAGGCGGTTCAATCGCTTTTTGTTATGTAGTAGCACGCATGGCGATCAAATTTAGTATAAAAAAGTAGGAGGAATACTACTATGGCTAAGGATTGTTCTTTTGATATTGTCTCAGATGTGGACATGCAAGAAGTGGATAATGCGGTTAATCAGACTGCGAAGGAAATATCACAGCGTTTTGATTTTCGCGGCAGTAAGTCATCCATCGCGCTGGAGGCCGAAGAAATTAAAATAATTGGCGATGACGATTATAAATTACAAAGTGTAATCGATATTTTACAGACCAAAATCGTTAAACGGGGTATATCGCTAAAAGCGCTTGATTATGGTAAAGTCGATCCGGCATCGCATGGTACGGTACGTCAGATCATCAAGATTAAAAAGGGAATCGACAAGGAGACGGCCAAACTGGTTGTAGCTGCTATCAAGGAAAGCAAACTTAAAGTTCAGCCGCAGATTATGGATGATCAAGTCCGCGTGTCAGGGAAGAATAAAGATGATTTGCAAAATACCATTGCCAAGTTAAAGCAAATGGATTTTAAGGTAGATTTACAGTTTGTCAATTTCAGATCATAAAAAGACTTGTTTTTCGATAAGTTTTATCTTTAGCATGTTTGTTGATGCGGTGGTTAGTTACTAGGGAGCGTGAAGACATAAATACATGAGTATCCGGTTATGATAAAGAGAAAGGGTCTGCACGCTGATTCTCGTGCAGACCCTTTCTCTTTTTATAGATTACTGTTGATCGTTAGTCAGACCAATGACATCAAGCACCTTGAATGCCAGACTGAGAATAATGGAAACGATTGTGGCCAGCGCCATACCTTTCAAGGTCACTGTGCCAAAGGTAATACTGGCGCCACTGACACCGATGATTAATACGATAGAGGTAAGAATCAAGTTGCGGGAACGGCTGTAATCTACTTTGGATTCTACCAGCATGCGAATGCCGGATGCTGCAATGACACCGAACAGCAGCAGAGATACGCCACCCATTACGGCTGTGGGAATACTTTGAATTGCAGCAGCTAATTTTCCAACGAAGGATAGAACAATGGCAAGAACCGCCGCACCGCCAATAACCCAAACACTGTATACCTTAGTAATGGCCATAACGCCGATGTTTTCACCATAGGTTGTGTTCGGTGTAGAACCAAAGAAGCCAGATAACAGTGTCGATAGCCCATTGCCCAGCAGAGACCGGTGAAGGCCAGGATCTTTGGTCAGATCACGGCCAACAATATTTCCTGTTACGACTAAGTGTCCAATATGTTCGGCAATGACTACAAGGGCAGCAGGGATAATAACCGCAATGGCACTGAAATTAAATTCAGGGGCATAAAATTGAGGAATGGCAAACCAAGGGGCTTTTTCAATGCCGCTTAAATCGACAAGCCCTGTGAGGGAAGCCAGCACATAACCGCTCAAAACACCAATCAGAATGGGAATGATAGACATAAAACCTCGAAAGAGGATGGAACCGAATACGGTCACTAACAGGGTGAAGATGGAGACAGTAACGACGTTGGGGTCCAGTTTTTCGGCTGTAAGGCCAGCCATTCCAGCAGCTACGGGAGCCAGTTCCAATCCAATTACGGCTACAATGGCACCCATGGCGGCAGGAGGAAACACGACGTCAATCCACTTAGTACCTGTGGCGCTGATGCTTAATGCCACCACGGAGAAAATAACGCCTGCGATGATGAATCCGCCTAAAGCAGCCGGATAACCATATTGTGGGATAACCGCTAAAACCGGTGAGATAAACGCGAAACTGGAGCCAAGGTAAGCGGGAATTTTTCCTTTGCAAATCATTAAGTACAATAGGGTACCAATGCCATTAAACAATAAAATAGTGGCAGGATTGACCTTAAAGAGGATTGGTACAAGTACGGTAGCGCCGAACATGGCAAATAAATGCTGTAAACTTAAGGGAAAGGTTTGTAATAAAGGCAATCTTTCTTCAACTTGGATAACTCGATTTATCATAAAATAACCTCCCAAATCCTTTGGTACACATAAAAAGCCTCTTACCGGAGTAAGAGGCATGGATATATCACAGTTCTATTGTTTACTGTGGTGTACCTTCTTAGTCTCTCCGGACTAAATTAAAGGAATATACTATATTTTATAAAGAATGTAACATACTTTACTTTGCTTGTCTACTTTTTTCTGCAAAAATAGACTGGGCAATTGCCATATTTTTCGTTACAATATAATAAAAAAGAGTAGTTATCATTAGTTGTCATTAAATTTGCGAGAATTTATGTTGCATTGCGTAAAGGGGAGAAGATAATGGCTAATAATATAAATGGAACAGGATACAATACGGCCTTACGTGAGCTTGGGGGAGAGAAGGAAACGGTTTTTGGAGAGCAGCATCGTTTTCGGTACGTTGATCAGGAAGAACGCTGGCGTCAGGAATATAGACAGCAGCAAATAGTTGAAAACCAATTGGCGGCTGTAAAGAAGCTGACTTATGATCCTGTTGATTATGCTTCTCTGGTGATCCGTACTCCTTGGAAGGATCAGCCGCTTACTGATTTTTCTTATCTGGTTGTGGATGCCCAAGATCAGGTAGAGAAAAGTTATTTTTTCCGGGTGATAAAAAGAATTGCCATAATTATCGCTTTAATTGTAGTGCTGGTTATTGGTGCCAATGCGATTGTTTTGTGGATTACAGGAGTTTTAGGCGCCGCTGTAGCCGCTTCGTTATATTTTATTGTCAATGATAAACGCAGTGCTTTGGAAAAAGCGACGGCGGAGGCCCAATTCGAGGTGGAACGGCTGGAAAATGAAGAAAAAAACATGAATGAGCAGGCAAAAATGGTACATGAGCAAAGTGAGGATGCCCGGGTATCGGAAATAGAAAAATTGTTGGACGGTGATCTTTCGGCTGTTATCTTAAGGTTGGATAATGTATTGCCGAAGATAGGGTTTCCCTTTCCTGTAGATATTGATATCGAATTCTATAATAATATACCCCTGGTGAGAGTCTGGCTGCCTAATCGAGATGTTATTCCGCGCAATACTTGCGAACTATTGCCTTCCGGGCGGTTAAAATATACGGAAAAGGAATTACGGGATATTAATAAACAGTATTTGGAATTGTGTACGGCAATTCTTATCCAAATTATGTTAGTCATTTATGCACATATTCCATCGTTTGACCGGGGATATATATATGGGGTATCGAAAGAAGAATTGCAAAATAATTGTTTAATGAATATAACTTTAGAACGGGAAAGCTTGACGGTCGCTTGTGAAGCGGCCAATGTGCTGGCTGCTGCCCAGGCGCTGGATACGCAATTTGAATGCGACACCAATTTAAAATTATCCCCTATTGAAGCCGTTCGTCCGGCTGAGTGGGCCGATGTTGAACGGAAGGATATTCGTGGGATAAACATTAAAATTTTTAAATAATGATAATTACTAATTAATAAATATTCCGGAAAGAAGGATTTTGGGTTACCTGAGCGGAATGTTTATTATATGTGTTACATACATAATTTCAGCGAAGATAAGGGGGATTATAATGAAAATTGCCGAGGTTATTCAAACTGCCGATTGGAAAGCTGAAAAACACGTACCGGTGATTAACGCGCCGGCACAGGTAAAAGCGGGAGAAAAATTCAGCGTGAAGGTCTGTGTTGGCCAGGAAATTGCTCATCCGAATACAACGGAACATCACATTCGTTGGATTAAATTGTACTTTAAGCCCACTAACGGAAAATTTGTATATGAAGTTGCATCCTTTGAGTTCAACGCCCATGGTGAGTCAACAGACGGCGCCAACAAAGGACCTGTTTACACAGAAACTGATTCACAGGCCACTGTAAAATTGACGGCTTCCGGAACGTTTATCGCAACGGCATACTGTAATATCCATGGATTATGGGAAAGTTCACAGGAAATAACAGTCGAATAAGTAAAAAAACAGCGCTTTGATTTGCCAAGCGCTGTTTTTTTACTTATTTTTTATACAAAAATGTCCATTCTTAAGAGGATTTTGTTTTTCTAGAGAGAATATAAGATTTCATGCTTATTTTAGCAAAGAGTGGGTATGGTAACTGCTAGGAGTTAGGGTTTGCTGGCGGTTTGGTAAAGAAAAAGGGGGATAGGAATGGCATTAGTTGTAAAAAAATTCGGTGGAAGCTCGGTAGCTACCCCGGAAAAAATATTGGCGGTGGCTCAAAGAGTGCTAGCCGAAAAGAGTCTGGAAGACAAGGTGGTTGTGGTGGTATCGGCGATGGGGGATACTACGGATGATTTAATCTCTTTAGCGAATGCGGTTATGGATCCGGTTTATAATAATAGCCGGGAGATGGACATGCTGCTGGCAACCGGTGAGCAGATTTCTATTGCTTTATTATCCATGGCTTTTGCGCGGCTGGGTCAGCCAGCCATATCGCTTACCGGAATGCAGGCAGGTGTTCAATCCAATACCGCATATGGTAAAGGGAGAATTTTGGATATTACGCCCGAACGGGTACTGGCTGAGCTTAATAAGGGTAAAATCGTTGTAGTAGCAGGTTTTCAGGGCGTGACGCCGGACGGGGATATCATCACCCTAGGGCGGGGCGGTTCAGATACTTCGGCAGTGGCGTTGGCGGGAGCATTGCGGGCCGATGCCTGTGAAATATTTACCGATGTTGATGGAATTTATTCTGCCGATCCGAGAGTAGTACCTACGGCCAGAAAAATGAAAGAGATCACCTATAATGAGATGTTGGAAATGGCTCGCCTCGGAGCCGGTGTTATGCAGCCCAGATCGGTTGAGATGGGGAAATTTTACGGTGTTCCTATCCATGTCCGCTCGACATTTACACAAAATGAGGGAACTTTTATTAGGGAGGAATATACAGTGGAAGAAAAAGAATTTATTATTCGCGGCGTAACTCATGATACGAATGTAGCTAAAATTGCTGTATTGGGTGTGCCTGATCGTCCGGGTATTGCATATAAACTTTTTTCTGCCTTGGCAGAGGCCAATATAGACGTCGATATGATTGTACAAAGTGTGCGCAGTACCCAGAAAAATATTATTGATATGGTGTTTACTATTGCGCAGCCTGATATTGTACAAGCCAGGCAAATTGTGGAAAAAATTGGTGAAGAACTGGGGACTATGGGAGTTCAAGTGGAAGAAAATGTGGCCAAAGTTTCTGTAGTTGGTGCCGGTATGCTGGGAAATCCAGGGATTGCCGCTAATATGTTCGGGGCGCTGGCCGATGCGGAAATAAATATTGAAGTTATCAGTACTTCAGAAATCAGCATATCTTGCGTGATAAAGGCCGAACAGGTAAATGAGGCTGTTCAGGCGATCCATGCCCGCTTTTTTAGTGCGTCATAAGGACGGGATGAAGCGAAATAACTGCTAATATTTTCAACACATATGTCTGTTTTCTCTGTGGCATTCTATCATTAGAACCTTAGGTTACAATATAAAATATGAAATGGAGGTTTTGCGTAATGTCAAGGAGTAAAAAACCTGTGAACCCGGCGGCGCAAAAGGCTCTCGACCAGCTTAAGGAAGAAACGGCATCAGAAATTGGCTTGAAGGACTATAAGAACACCTATAAAGGTGCTCTGACCTCAGCCGACAACGGCAGAGTCGGCGGGCACATGGTCCGCAAAATGATTCAGGCCCAAGAAAACAGTTTTAGCAATAGTAAGTAAGCAACAGGCCATTTGGCCTGTTTTTTTATGTACTACAATGGTAATGAGTATAAATATGGATAATATCGTTAAATTGTCAGGCGTGGCAGGATTTTATATAGAGAATTTAGAAAATAATACAGACACGATTTTACATTATTATCTATAGGTAGTGCCTTTGTGTTCCGGAAATAATAATCCTATGCCAAGTAAGAAGGAGGTAGTAGCATGGGATATCGAAGGAAAAACTGGATTGATGATACAAGTTTTGAATTTCCCAGGACTGGTTTTTGGATTATTCATGTGGCAGGTTCACTACTGCTTTTTCTTATGGGAATGCGCTTTGCTGCCCGCCGGGCGCCACTACCTGTCATCCTGTTTCGCTTATTAAAAACATTAAGGTAATAAAGGCTTCCTGTCGTGGTGAACAGAAGTTCACCATTTTTCTTAATATAACAACAAACCAGTTATTTCTATATTAGCCAGATCATGTTTCATAAGTGCAAATTATATATTGCTCTATGCATATACTGAGTATTATTACTCTGGAGGTTATCTATGAAGAGTTCAAATGTAAAAATTCAATTTACTAACGGGGAAGTCGGCGAATATGATAAAGGCAGTTCTTTATTAGACATTGCCCGTGAACGGGCAGTCCTATACACATCTCCGATTGTTGCTGCCAAAGTGAATAATGAAATAAAGGATTTGCAATCACGGGTTGACTCAGATTGTTCTATTGATTTTCTCGATTTGCAAACGGAAACCGGAATCAAAGTGTATGAGCGCAGTTTGACTTTTGTTATGATTGCCGCAGCTAAGGAGCTTTTTCCCAATGCGACATTAACAGTCGAACATTCCTTAAGCAAGGGATTATACTGTGAGCTGTATTTAGGCAGAAAGACGGAGCGGGCAGATATTGCTCAGTTAGAAGGAAGAATGCGCGAAATAGTGGCGGAAGACAGGCCGATTGTTCGCAAGACGATGCCGAGAGAAGAGGCAATCCGATTGTTGGAAGCAGATGGCCAAGTGGAGCATGTGCGTTTATTAAAGCAGGTGAAACGGGAAAATGTCAGTGTTTATTATTGCGGACAGGTATTTGACTATTTTTATGGAACAATGACGCCAAGCACAGGGTGTTTGCAGGTGTTTGAATTGACTTTTTATGAACCGGGATTAATTTTGCGTTTTCCTGAAAAAGAACGCCCCGATGCATTGCCCGCCTTCATCGATCAGCCCAAATTAGCGCAGATTTTTTTAGAAGCAGAGCGGTGGGGCAAGATTTTGGGGTGTGGCTATGTGGCTGCGCTTAACGATTTTATTACAACAAATAAAATCAGTGATATTATTCGAGTTGCCGAAGCGCTGCACGAGAAGAAACTGGCCCAGATTGCCGATTTTATTGCCGGTCATAGTGATCAAGTCCGAGTAATTCTAATTGCCGGTCCTTCTTCTTCAGGTAAAACTACTTTTGCCCGTCGTCTGGGTATTCAATTACGGGTGAATGATATCCGACCGGTTCCGATATCGCTTGATGATTATTTTGTTGATCGCGAGCACACGCCACATGATGAGAATGGTGACTATGATTTCGAGGCGCTGGAGGCTATTGATTTAGAATTATTTAACAGGCATTTGATCCAGTTGTTACGTGGTGAGGAAGTGGACTTGCCGACATTCAATTTTCTAACAGGAAAAAGAGAGTATCAAGGGAATAAAATCAGGCTTGATAAGGACCAGCCTCTGATCATAGAGGGAATTCACGGATTAAATGAAAGACTTACCGCAGCTATTCCGCGGGAACAAAAAATAAAGATATATATTAGTGCTCTTACCCAGTTGTCGATTGATACTCATAACCGTATTCCCACAACGGATACCCGGCTGATCCGGAGAATTGTCCGCGATAGTCAGTTTAGATCCCATGATGCCCTGGGAACGCTGCGGATGTGGCTGTCTGTGAGGAGAGGAGAGGAAAAGAATATTTTTCCCTACCAGGAAGATGCGGATGTCATGTTTAATTCGGCCTTGTTGTATGAATTAGCCGTATTGAAGAAATATGCCGAACCTCTGCTGGAAAGAGTCACTTTAAATGATGATGTATATCCGGAGGCAAAACGATTACTTAAGTTTCTATCTTATTTCAGTAATTTGGAGACAGATGAAATACCACACAATTCCATCATCCGGGAGTTTATCGGAAATTCCTGCTTTTATTAAATAAAACGAAAGCCCCTCGTCCTGTCAGGACGAGGGGCTTTTTGTTTAGCTTAACGGTTGTTTTTAAAGAACTCCAGTGCAACTTCCGGGAACAATGCGTAAGACAATACATCTTCAACAGAAGCATTGGGATAACCCTTTTCGGCAAGCTGTGCTTTAAGAGTATCCAATTGCGGCGGGATATCATCTGCAGGACGATAGTCGATAATCGGTTCATTGCCAATGATTTTTTCCCGTACTTCTTCGGCAACCGGCAGCGGAGTGCGGCCATATTTACCACGGGCCAAGTCTTTAACTTCACGGGGAACAATTTTATAACGTTCACCCAGCATGACATTGAAAGTAGCCATGGAACCGACAATCTGGCTGGTCGGAGTTACCAACGGAGGATAGCCAAGGTCGGCGCGAACACGCGGCATTTCTTCCAACAGATCTTGGTATTTTTCTTCCATACCTTGTTCTTTTAATTGGTTGTACAGGTTGGAAAGCATACCGCCAGGAATCTGGAAGTCAAGCACATTTGTGTCTACATCAAAGTAGGTTTTCAGGCCGAAATCTTTAGCCAGGCTCTTCTTAACGTCTGCGAAATGCAAGGCCAACGGTTTAAGATTTTTACGGTCAATGCCGGTATCATATTCAGTGCCTTCCAAGGTGGCAATCATACTTTCGGTACAAGGCTGGGACGTACCAAGAGCAAACGGAGACAAAGCACAGTCAATAATGTCTACGCCTGCTTCAATAGCCTTTAAATAAGCCATGGAGCCGAAGCCGCTGGTATAGTGGGTATGCAATTCAATGGGAACCTTGATTTCCGATTTGAGAGCTTTTACCAGGTCATAAGCCACGTAAGGCTTCAATAAACCGGACATGTCTTTAATACAAATGGAGTTTACACCGCGATCAACCAATTCATGGGCCAACTTGATGTAACTTTCGTTTGTGTGGTAAGGGCTGATAGTGTACACACATACACCCTGCACATGAGCGCCTGACTCAATACCGGCTTTGATGGCCACTTCCAGGTTGCGGACGTCATTGAGGGCATCGAAAACGCGAATCACGCCAACGCCATATTCAACCATTTTCTTAACGAACAATTCAACCACATCGTCGGCATAATGATTATAGCCTAAAATGTTTTGACCTCTAAGCAACATGGAAATAGGAGTTTTCTTCACGTGTTTCTTTAAAGTTTTCAGTCTTTCCCAGGGATCTTCATTCAAAAAGCGCAGGCAGCTGTCAAAAGTTGCGCCGCCCCAAGCTTCCAAAGCGAAATAACCGACATTATCAAGTTGCTCTAATGAAGGCAGCATATCATTGATACGCATGCGAGTAGCAGCTAGTGATTGATGTCCATCACGCAAAACTGTTTCCGTAATTTTTACAGGTCTTTTTGCAGACATATTTTTCCCCTCCGTTCAATGTTTATCAGAATAACTTCGATGATAGTAAAGAAAGTTATTTACTGAACAATCTTTTACACCCTTATTTTACCTCATTGCCTTTGGTTTTGCAAACCTATTGTGTCTTGTAGACTGTATACATTATAGTTTTTCTGAAAAGTTCATTTTTTATTTCATTTAAGTAACTGTCCATATCCAGGAAACAAAGTTATTTGTAATTGCCGGTATATTGAGTGGGCACAATAAGATTAGTACGTATCTTGTTGTGGGGAATTTTGCCGGAAAAATGGATCAAGGGAGAGAGAAGGCGTTTGGGTAATAAGCAACAACTGAAAAAGGAGCTTAATTTCGCTGCTGCTTTAGCGTTAGTCGTTGGCATGGTGATTGGCTCAGGGATTTTTATTAAAGCCGGCAAAGTGGTGGAACTGGCAGGTAATTCTAATATGGCGCTTTTAGCATGGGCGGCAGGAGGCATCATCACATTATGTGCTGGACTGACAATAGCCGAATTGGGGGCATGTATTCCTCAAACCGGCGGCGTGTATGCTTATTTGGAAAATATATATGGTAAATTTCCGGCATTTCTGTTTGGTTGGGTGCAAAGCGTTATATACGGACCGGCAACCATTGCGGCACTGGCTTTATATTTCGCCGCATTGTTCCTGCCGTTTTTTACGCTTCCTGACACCTGGCAGAAGGGAGTGGCCATGGGTGTGGTTTTACTGTTGGGCAGCATAAATTGTCTGGGGGCTAAATATGGTGGTTATATTCAGTCGGCGGCTACGGTGGCTAAATTTGTTCCGATTTTGCTGATTGTTACCTTCGGCCTTTTGCAGGGGGAAAATCAGGTTTTAGGTGTGCCGGTCAGTGAAAGAGGCAGTATGGGGGCAGCGATTTTAGCTACATTATGGGCATACGATGGCTGGGTGGGGGTTAGTTATGTGGCCGGAGAAATGAAAGACCCCGGCAAGCTGCTTCCCAGGTCTATTTTTGTGGGGCTAAGCATTGTCATAACCGCCTATCTTGCCATGAATATCGCTCTTTTGCACATATTACCTGCCCAGGACATGATGGCATTGGGCACACAGGCGGCAGGAACAGCAGCCGGGTTGTTGTTTGGAGCTTTTGGAGGAAAGCTGATTAACATCGGCATATTGATTTCCATTTTTGGAACATTAAATGGTTATATACTGACCAACTCCCGTGTTCCTTTCGCTATGGCTGAACGAGGTGTGATACCTTTGGCTGCAGTGCTGTCAAGAGTCCACAGTTCATGGGGAACTCCGGTATATGCAACCTTGCTGGAATTAGGCTTGGCCACTACACTGATTTTATTCTGGAAACCCGATAGCTTGACAGATATTGCCATGTTTATCATTTGGGCTTTTTATATTCTGGCATTTACAGCCGTCTTTATTTTGCGCCGGCGACAGCAGCCAGGAACTGCTTATTCTTACCAGGTTCCTCTGTATCCCGTGGTGCCGCTTGTCGCGATAGGTGGTGCAGGCTATATTGTCATCAGTATGTTTTTTGATAAACCGTTGGATGCCTGTTGGGCGGTACTTTGGGTTGCTGCCGGGATACCATTGTTCTTTTTTAGAAAAACTGTGGAGAAATAACTGGAAAGGGATCAGGCGAAATTTGATAAGGTGTGGGTGAGGTTTATGGAAATCGTTTGCCCTGTATGCAACGGATTGACACCGGTTGAAGCTTTTTGCCCGCAATGTGGAGAACCGATGCTGGACGGTGGTCCAGTAGAAGATTACCTGGGGTCATACAGCCCTTACATGGAAAAAAGCACGTGGCAGGAACAGAACTATTGCATACATTTGCTATATTGCCCGGACTGCCACTATGATGTCCGGGCTGCCTGGGAAATGGTGATTGTTTAGCCGGATAAAAAGAATGGGAAAGGCCATACTAATAAAAATAATAGGAGGTGTTCAGTATGGCCAATCCTACAGTAAAATGCACGGTTGATCAATGCACGCATTATATGCCGGGAGATCAGTGTATGGCTGCCAAAATCAGCGTATATAATAATGAGCAGGCGGGCTACTCTTCGGAAGATGGAGATACGCAATGCAAATCATTTCATCAACGGAAAACAGTGGGAGATATGGTCGGCGCAGTTCATAACTCGAATATTGGCGGAATGATAACAGGCGCTTTCATGGATGGTAAACAACTCACTCCGGAAGTGGAATGCTTCGTCAACCACTGTGCATATTGGCACCAAAACAATGTTTGTCAGGCTTCTTCCATTGAAGTTGCAGGCTATAACGCGGCAAATCCGCAGGATACCGATTGTAAAACTTTTAAGGAAAAATAGACAGGTAAAATATATGGCGAAAGTCCGCAAACTTATGCGGACTTTCGCCAGGTTTAGAGACTGGTACTTTGTCAATTCTAAAACTGTGGGAATAATGGCTTGCAGAAAATAGACCGTCATTATTCACAGGATTAGGGTTGACAAGGTACTAGTGTTTTGCGTGACAGCCACAGCCGCAGGTCTCACTGTGAGGCACGACGGTTACGGAATCAAGCTGTGCTTTCACTTGCTTTTTTATATTGTCGATATAAAGACGTCGTAATTGGGCTTGCTCCTTTTTTTCTGAATCGTTAAGAACACCGTTTTTTTGTTTTTGAGCCAGTTCGTTAATCCTGGCAATAACTTCCGGAGTTATCAATTAGGTCACTCCAATCTAAGAAATACTAAAATATTATCAAATATTCATTAAGGTGTCAACTTTTCTCATAGCCGTTGAAGGATGTAACAAAGGATGATAAACTAAAAGTAAAATATTGGCGATTGTTATTTGGAAAAATAATTTGTAAGGAATTGTTTGACAGTTCCTTCTGTCCTAAACGGCATAATCAAAATGATAGTTTCTATACCGGTATTTGTTGTTGGGATAGCGCGTAAAGGAGGATAGCGTACTCATATGTATGAGTTACTGATCATAGGTGGAGGACCGGCCGGGATGACGGCGGCCGTCTATGCCGCCAGGAAAAAAATGAATGCCTTGCTGATTACGAAAGAGTTTGGCGGTCAGCCCATGTGGACGATGGAAATTGAAAACTATATGGGATATCAATTTATTACAGGTCCTGAGCTTATGGCAAAGTTTGAAGAACAGGTGCAACGGTTTGCCACTCCGATAAAATATGAGGAAATTGTGCAGCTCCGGCGCAATGACGATGGGTCTTTTACGCTGGCAAGTGACGAAGGGAATGAATATCAGGCTAAGTCGGTTATCATTGCATCCGGTAAACGCCCCAGGCGGCTGGAGGTCCCGGGAGAAGAGGAATTTACGGGGAGAGGGGTCAGCTACTGTGCGACTTGTGACGGTCCTCTGTTCGCCGGTAAAAGCGTAGCCGTTATCGGCAGTGGTAATTCGGCGGTGCAGGCTGCTATTGAGTTAGGCGGTGTGGCGGAAAGGGTTTATTTGGTAGTACGTAGAAGATATAGAGCGGATGCTATTTTGATGGATAAACTAAGAGCATTGGACAATGTGGTTGAATTAGTGGGATATGTTGCCAAGGAAATTGTCGGTGGACAGGTAGTTGAAAAATTTATTATCAGTCAGACCGAGGGGAATGAAACCAAAGAACTTGCGGTTCAAGGAGTGTTTATCGAAATTGGGCTGAAACCTAATTCGGAGTTTGTGGAAAGCCTGGTAAAATTAAATGGTGAACGTGAAATTGCAGTGGACTGTACAACCGGTACAGGGATTCCGGGGTTGTTCGCGGCCGGTGATGTGAATAACGGCCCTGACAAACAGATTGTTATCGCCGCCGGTGACGGGGCCAAAGCTGCACTGATGGCGTATAATTATGTGCTTCGTCATGCGTAGCTGATACTTTATCAACCTAATTCAGTGAATATTGGCGGTCTAGTTTCCACACGCCGTTTGTCGTCAGTCTGCAGCTCCCGGTATGCTTTTTTCGCCTTGCGTTGGGGAAATAGTTTTGCCATTATTCTACTGTTTTAGAGTGGCAAGCTATTGGTTTTGAATATTTCTAGTTGTTTTCTTGTCCTTACTTATTTTTAATTTTTAATGAGCCGTCAGGTCAGTTATGTGCTGCTGTATGGCTCATCTTTGTTTTTTTATGCATAATAGTAGAATTTTTTCTTATAAATACTTGGCTTTTCTCAGAAATTGCGTATAATAAATATAATTCAATATCTATTACATATGTGTGAAATTAGTGGAAGTAAAAAAAATATGGAGTGTGATACATGATGAAAGTAGTAGTAACGATAGTGGGAGAAGATCGTGTTGGCATCATCGCCATGGTGAGCGATATTTTAGCCAAAAGCCAAGTTAACATTTTAAATATCAACCAGAATATAGTCGATGGCTTTTTTAACATGGTCATGATTGTTGATATGGCCAATAGTACGATCCGTCTGACCGAATTGCAGCAAGTATTGAAGAAAAAAGGGGAAGAAATCAACCTGGAAATCAAGGCTCAGCACGAAGATATTTTTAGAATTATGCATCGTGTATAAGGCGATTAGGGAGGAGCATCCACTCATGTTAACTATTCAGGATATTTTTGAAACAAATCGCATGATTGAAGAAAACAATCTGGACGTCAGGACCATAACCATGGGGATCAGTCTTCGGGACTGTGCCCATCCGGATGTAAAGGTATTTTGCCGTAATGTTTATGATAAGGTAACCCGGCTGGCTGAAAATCTGGTCCGCACAGGCGAGGCTATTGAAGCTGAATATGGGATTCCTATTATTAACAAGCGGATATCCGTAACGCCAATTGCTATTGCTGCAGAAAGCTGTCATACCGACAGTTTTGTGCCTGTGGCGCAGGCGTTGGATGAAGCGGCAAAAATCGTCGGCGTTAACTTCATTGGCGGCTTTTCCGCTTTAGTCGAAAAAGGCTATACCAAAGGAGACCGGATTCTTATCCAATCCATTCCCGAAGCCCTGGCCTATACGGAACGGGTCTGTTCGTCGGTTAATGTGGCGTCTACCAAGGCAGGCATTAATATGGACGCGGTGCGTGAAATGGGAGAAGTTATCAAGCGGGCAGCCGAACTTACCAAGGATCGGGACGCTGTTGCCTGCTCTAAACTGGTTGTATTTGCTAATGTGCCTGAGGACAACCCTTTTATGGCTGGTGCCTTTCATGGTGTAGGGGAAGCGGAAAATATCATTAACGTAGGTGTAAGCGGTCCCGGCGTGGTAAAACGGGCTTTGGAAGATGTAAAAGGGGAAGACTTCAGCGTAGTTGCCGAAACCATAAAACGGACAGCCTTTAAGATCACCAGGGTCGGCCAGCTTGTAGCCCAGGAAGCCTCACGCCGTCTTAAAGTGCCTTTTGGGATTATCGACCTTTCGTTGGCACCGACACCGGCCGTTGGTGACAGCGTTGCCCATATCCTTGAGGAAATGGGTCTGGAAAGCTGTGGTGCTCCCGGAACTACTGCCGCATTAGCTTTGTTAAATGATGCAGTGAAAAAGGGTGGTCTTATGGCCTCGTCGCATGTAGGCGGTTTGAGCGGTGCCTTCATTCCGGTCAGTGAAGATGCCGGTATGATTGCAGCGGCTGAGCGTGGCAGCCTAAGTCTGGAAAAACTGGAAGCCATGACCTGTGTCTGTTCGGTTGGTTTGGATATGATTGCCATACCAGGTGATACATCGGCGTCTACCATTTCAGCTATTATTGCCGATGAATCGGCTATCGGCATGATTAATAATAAAACCACGGCTGTGCGTATTATTCCGGCACCGGGTAAAAAAGCCGGCGATAAAGTCGAGTATGGCGGTTTGTTTGGGTATTGTCCCATATTTCCGGTTAGTCCGTTTAAATCGGACGATTTTATTGCACGCGGTGGCAGGATTCCGGCTCCTGTCAGAAGCTTGACCAACTAATTATGCGGGTTACCAAAGTCATAAAACAGCAGATGCTGGCACTGCTGGAAGAAACATACCAGGATACGACAACAGCCCTTACCTATACAACGCCGTTTGAATTATTAATTGCTGTTATTTTGTCGGCTCAATGTACTGATGTTCGGGTCAATATCATTACCGGAAGGATGTTCCCGAAGTACAATACCCCGGAAAAGATACTGGAATTAGGCCAGAGTGGTTTGGAAGAACAAATTCGTGACTGTGGATTATATCATAGCAAAGCTAAGAATATTATTGCTACCTGTACGATGTTGTGTGAGCAATATCAGGGGCAGGTTCCCGATAGTATAGAGGAATTAGTCAAATTGCCCGGTGTTGGCCGAAAAACTGCCAATGTGGTGGTCAGCCAATTGTTTCATATTCCGGCCATTGCTGTAGACACCCATGTGTTTAGAGTGGCAAATCGGTTACAATTGGCTAAAGGTAAGACTCCTTTAGAGGTAGAAAAAGGATTAATGAAAGCCATTCCCCGGGACAAATGGAGTGATGCTCATCATTGGCTTATCTGGCATGGCAGGAAAGTTTGCAAAGCCCGCAAGCCGGAATGTACGGCTTGTTGTTTGGGTGAGCTGTGCCCGAGCGCACTGCTGCCGGATCAGCAGCATCAGGGAATCCCTGATTAATTTACACTGCACGTCCTGGCGGATTTTTTTCGTCTGGCTGAGTCAGCAAAACCTTGAAATAGCCCAATTATTCCTGTGCTTTTGCTTGCTTGCCGGACGAAAAAATTTCTCGCCAGGCTGTCAGGCTTATTAAATCAGTGGTTCCCTGGAGAATAATTTTAAGTCGGAAGGGATTAGTAGATGATTTATCGTAAGGCCACGTTTAAAGATGTAGAGGCTATTCATAAATTAGTAAATGATTATGCTGAGAAGGGTGTTATGCTGCCCCGTTCGAGAAACGTGCTGTATGAAACCTTGCGGGATATGATTTTAGCTGAAGATGGAGGGAGTATTGTCGGTGTAGGCGCGCTCCATCTGGTATGGGATGAATTGGCGGAGATCAGGACGATGGCGATTGCACCTGATTATATGAAACAGGGGATTGGACGGGAGATCGTTCAATTATTGATTAAAGAAGCGTATACGCTTGGCATTAAAACGCTGTTTACCTTAACATACCAGCCGGGTTTTTTCGCGAAATTAGGGTTTGCGGAAATTCCCAAAGAACAACTGCCGCACAAGGTGTGGAAAGAATGTATTAATTGTGCTAAATTTCCTAACTGTGATGAGATTGCCATGATAAGAAAAATTTAGCAGAAAATCCGTATCCAAAGCCGGGATACGGATTTTCTTATGTGGCTACATTAAGGCTAGCAGTCCGTCAGCTTTGAATTTACAATTCCTTCACGGATCTTTTTCCGCCAATTTAATTTGTACTTTCAAAGTTGACGGATCGCTAGTGGTCTGTTGTAAAAATAAATATATTGAAAAACTATGTAAGAAAAGTATAATGTATTATGGAAGCTGTATCGTAATATAAAAATGATACTTTACTATTCTTCATCAGTATTTAGATTTTTAGTAAGGAGGAGAAGATGATGGAAATTAAGTCAATTAAAAAACTTAAGCTCTATGGCTTCAATAATTTGACCAAGACGTTAAGTTTCAATATGTATGATATCTGCTATGCTAAGACTCCTCAACACCGTCAAAAATACATTGAGTATGTCGATGAAGAATATAATGCGGAGCGTCTTACTGGAATTCTTACCGAAGTGGCCAACATTATCGGTGCCAATATTTTGAATATTGCTAAACAGGATTATGATCCGCAGGGAGCTAGCGTAACTATGCTCATTTCGGAAGGAAAGCTTTCTTCCGGACCGACTAAAAGTATAACAAACGGGCTTGACGATCCTTTGCCGGATGCAGTTGTGGCTCATTTGGATAAAAGCCATATCACGGTCCATACCTATCCGGAAAGCCACCCGGATAAGGGGATTAGTACATTCCGCGCGGATATTGATGTATCTACCTGTGGTGAAATCTCGCCGCTGAAAGCGTTGAATTATTTAATAAACAGCTTTAATTCGGATATTGCGATTATTGATTACCGGGTTCGCGGCTTTACCCGTGATGTGAACGGTAAAAAGTTTTACATTGATCACAAAATAAATTCGATTCAAAATTATATTTCCAAAGATACCCGTGAACTCTATCATATGATTGATGTCAATGTGTATCAGGAGAATATATTTCATACCAAAATGCTGCTTAAAGAATTTGACTTGGATAATTATTTATTCGGCACTGACCAAAAGGAATTGATTCCCGGCGAAAAAAAGAAAATTAAGCAGCGGTTGAAAAAAGAAATGGCCGAGATTTTTTATGGAAAAAACATCCCTAAAGTATAGGGATGTTTTTTTTATGAAGCATAATAACGGAAAAGAGCCCGCAATGATCTTCGCTACGGCCCGGACCAGCCATTACGTACCTGTGCGCAATCTTTCGACTACGTACAAGCATTACACCGCCGGCCAAGACCTTTGCCCGACTACCAAAGATACCTGGGAAACCTACTGCAATCTCCCGACTACAATAGACCTCTGTGAATTTTCCGGGATAAAATTCCGGAACCCTTGGCAATCTTTGCTCGACCGGTATACACCGCTATCGACCATACGATAACAGTTGGGCTACCGCACAGCCTTACACGGCCCATACCGATCTTCCCGCCGACCGATACTGAGCCCGCAGACCCAGTATAGATCTTTGGCCGACCAACGCCGAACCCCTGTGCGAGACCCGACGCCAGTCTTGGCTCAACCATTACGGACCCTTTCCTTGTTATTGTGAGTCAAAATACAGGAGATATGCCTGGAAATTAGCGGTATAACTGAGCGAACGGTGCAGGATATTGAAACTATATGTAGAATCTTCTAACAAATAGTGGAAAAAAGAATTCTATCCAGCCCGATGGAGGAAGCGGTATGTTTATTTTACATAGAAAGATAGCAGCCATTTTAATATTGGTGCTGCTGCTGTCAGTTTCAACTGTCTATGCCGGTGAGGCCGGTTATCGGCAAGGTGACCGGGCGCCGGAAATTAAAAATATACAACTTAGACTGAAGCAGCTCGGCTATTACCGGGAGAGCAAAAACGAGAGGCTTGACGGGTACTTTTCAGCGGGAACGACGGTTGCCGTGAAAAAATACCAGAGAAATAAGAAGTTAAAAGAAACCGGTGTGGTGGATGCAAAGACCTATCGTCTGCTGATGGGCCGTGATCTGCCCGGACAGGACAAGCCGGGAACCCTGCCGGAAAAGGCAAAACCAGTCATTACTACAGCCAGAAAACTTTTGGGGGCTCCCTATCGATTCGGCGGAGAAACACCGACCGGTTTTGATTGCTCCGGCTTGGTTCAATATGTGTTTGGTAAGAATGGGAAACGTTTGCCGCGCATGGCGGATGAACAGTTTAAAACGGGCAGCGCAGTGGAATTAAAGAAGCTGGAACCTGGTGATTTGGTGTTTTTTTCTACCTATGAGCCGGGTGCTTCCCATTGCGGTATTTATTTAGGAGAACAACAGTTTATTCATGCCTCTTCCAGTCGGGGCGTTATGGTAAGTCGCCTGGATGACGTGTATTGGAAACCCCGTTATGTAGGGGCCCGGCGTGTTTTGTATTGAATTGGGAAATTAAAGGAAAATAAAATATTTTCCAAAAAATTACATTCGGCAGGAATTTTTATAATTCCTGCCGAATAAACATGAGTAACTTATTAAAGTGTTTGTTATTTATGCCACAGCCATGAGTATATAGTAAATGAACTGATCTGGACTTAAGTATAGGGGAGTGTGTTGGGTTACATGGTAATAGAAGTAAGGTTATATGCCGGATTAAAAAAATATGCACCTTCGAGCAGCAGTGGCATATTGGCAGTAGATGTATCGGAAAGCATTCTGGTAGAGGAGCTCTTGGAAGAGTTGGAGATTGCAGCATCGGAAGTCGGCAGTATCAAAATCAATGGTAATGCCGGTAGCGCCAGGCAGACATTGCAAGACGGAGACAGAGTAGATTTATTACCTGCCAGTGGTTTGATCAGCTAAGCGTATTTTATAAGTTTTTCTTGACATTGTTAAACGGTTTTGTTATAGTAACTTTAACAAAAAAATGTAAATGCAATGAGTAGGAGAAGTAAATTAGATTTGTCTTGCAGAGAGCCGGGGGGTGGTGAGACCCGGTAGATGGTCTGATTGAAATACACCTAGGAGTAGCAGGTCGAAATGTGAGTAGACTTTGCCGGAGCGCCACCGTTACCATAGGCTAGGGTATACAGACTTTGTCTCGTACCTGAGTTGAGCGGCTTGCAATGCAAGCAGGGTGGTACCGCGGGTTAATCCCGTCCCTGAGTAGGGGACGGGATTTTTTGCGTTTCTTTTTTGTAAAATAATAAGATCAATAGGTGATAACGGAGGGATCGTTGTGATTATTGTCATGAATCAAAATGCCACGCAAGAGGAAATTAAAAAAGTGATCGACAAACTGACCAATACCGGCCTAAAGGCACATGTATCGGAAGGTTCGACCCGCACGATTATCGGAGTTATTGGCGATAAAAAGGTCATTGCGGAATTACCGGTAGAAGCCATGGCTGGCGTGGAGAAGACTGTGTCAGTGACCGAGTCCTACAAATTGGTTGGGCGTGACTTTAAGCAGGAAGACACAATCATTGATGTTGGCGGTGTACAAATCGGCGGACAACGGCTTACTGTTATGGCCGGTCCCTGCGCCGTGGAGAGTCGTGAACAGCTTTTGGAATCGGCCCATATTGTTAAAGCGGCGGGTGCTCAATTTTTAAGGGGCGGTGCTTACAAACCGCGCACTTCACCCTATGCATTTCAGGGCTTGGAAAAACAGGGATTGGAATTTTTGGCAGAGGCTAGAGAAAAAACAGGCCTGAAAATTGTTACCGAAGTGGTGGATGTGGAATCAGTAGCTACCGTGAGCGCCTATGCGGATATGCTGCAGATTGGCGCAAGAAATATGCAGAACTTCCAATTGCTAAAAGCCGTGGGACGGACTAATAAGCCGGTACTCTTAAAACGGGGTCTGGCCGCTACGATTAATGAATGGCTCAATGCAGCGGAATATATCATGAGTGAGGGGAATTATAATGTAGCGCTTTGTGAACGGGGCATCCGGACGTTTGAAGATTATACCCGTAACACGCTGGACTTAAGCGCGGTTGCTGCGGTAAAGAGTCTCAGCCATTTACCGATTATTGTGGATCCAAGCCACGGAACGGGAAAATGGAAACTGGTTCGTCCCATGTCGCGCGCTGCGATTGCCGGCGGTGCAGACGGCTTGATGATTGAAGTTCATCCCGATCCCAGCAGGGCTTTGTCCGATGGCAAGCAGTCGCTTACGCCGGAAAATTTTTCGCTGGTGATGCAGGAGATTGCTCAGATTGGGGCTGTGGTAGGTAAGTCCTTGCTATGAAGAAATTGAATATCACCATCATTGGCATGGGGCTTATTGGCGGCTCAATTGGACTGGCACTAAAAGAAGCCGATCCCGACCGTTTTTTTATTACAGCAGTGGCTACTCGTGCTGCTACGTTGGAGCTGGCTTTAGAGCGTAAGGCGGCAGACCGGGCAATTGTCGATTTGACGGAAGGTGTAGCCGATGCCGATATTATTTTTGTCTGTACACCGGTGTTGCAAATCGTACCTATCGTGGAAAAAATAGCACCGTTCTTAAAACAAGGGACTATCATTACCGATGTTGGCAGTACCAAAGGTTATATAGCCGAACAGATTAACCGCATTTTGCCGCCGGGTGTTTTTTATGTGAGTGGTCATCCCATGGCCGGGTTAGAGCAAAGTGGTATGCAGGCGGCTGATTCGCGCTTGTTTATCAATAAATGGTATATTCTAGTGCCCGAAGTATCCACTTCTGCCGAAGCGGTCAACACAGTAGCCGAACTCATCGCGCTTACCGGAGCGAAGATTACGACCATGAAGGTCGAAGATCATGATCGCTGTGCGGCGGTGATTAGTCACGTACCCCATGTGGCGGCGGCAGCGATGGTTCATTTGCTGGATTTCTCTCATGATATGGAAGAAAGTCTTAAGCTGGCCGGCGGAGGATTTCGTGATACCACGCGAATTGCTTCTTCCAATGCCGATATGTGGTCGGATATTTGCCTGACAAATCCCCAGGCGATTACGGATAGTCTGCAAAATTTACGGGCCATACTTTCACAGGTTATTGAGGATATCGAGGAGGGCGACAGGCAGGCTCTGCATACATTTTTCAGCATTGCCAAGAAAAGACGGGATGCGCTTATTAATGCATCATTATAGGAGTTGGCTGGGAATAAAAACCATGTGGACCGGAGTTCTTCTCCGGTCCACATGGTTTTTAAAAGTATAAATCGCGTGAACCTTCCGTGATTTCCTTCAGGCGTTTTACTGTCTGACGGCGGATACTTTCCTGTGGAATGGTAGCGAGGGCGTTTTGAATCATCTTTTCACCGCTGGCCTTGGTCTGTTCATCTGTCGCATAATCCAGTAAATACTCCTGGAAAGTCAGCAAGGCATTGGGCAAACAGACATTTTGTATTTCGCCGCTTTTGGCCAGACGCATGAAGCGGTCGCCGGTGCGTCCCTGACGGTAGCAGGCCGTACAATAGCTCGGGATAAAGTCATGTTCGCATAACATCCGGATAATTTCCTCCGGCGAGCGATTGTCGGCCGGTTCAAACTGGGCCGCGCTGGCCGGTACCGTGTCGGTATGATAAGCCTCCTGATAACCGCCGACGCCGGTACAGGAACCGGCGCTGATTTGGGATACCCCATAGTTAATTAATATATCACGGAAAGCAGAGTCCTCCCTGGTAGAAAGGATGATGCCCGTGTAAGGGACTGCCAGCCGTATTACGGCTATTATTTTTTGAAAGGCCGCGTTATCGACCAGATAGGGGAAAGTGGAAAGTGTAATGCCCGGTGCCGGGCGCAGGCGCGGCACTGAAATCGTATGGGGGCCGACTCCGTAGGTAGCTTCCAGATGAGCCGCATGCAGAAGCATGGCAGTTACTTCGTATTTATAATCATATAAACCAAACAGCACGCCGATACCGACATCGTCAATACCTGCCTGCATAGCACGGTCCATCGCCGTGGTGTGCCAATTATAGTCAGTTTTTGGTCCACTGGCATGAAGCTTGGCGTACATTGGACGGTTGTAGGTTTCCTGAAAAAGAATATAGGTTCCGATGCCGGCGCTCTTGAGTTTTTTATATTCGTCAATAGTTGTTGCCGCAATGTTCACATTGGCCCGGCGAATCGCACCATTGCCGGACTTAACGCTATAAATGGCCTGTAATGCTTCAACCACATAATCAATCGAACAGTTGAGCGGATCTTCACCGGCTTCTACCGCCAGCCGTTTGTGTCCCATAGATTCTAAGATTTCCACTTCCCGTCTGATCTCGTCCATTGTCAACCGGCGGCGATGCTGGTGATTTGCCTGGCGATAGCCGCAGTAGGTACAGTTGTTTACACAGTAGTTGGCAATGTATAGAGGGGCAAACAGAACAATCCGTTTTCCGTAAATGGCTTCTTTAATGGTCGAGGCAGCTGCAAATAATTCTTCCAGCAGGTCGGAATCATTTACTTCGAGAAGAGTTGCGGCATCGGCAGCTGATAAGCCCTGATAACCGAGCGCCTTGGTTAAAATCTGTTTTACGATGCCAGGATCTTGCGCTTTTACTTTAGCATCAGCTAAAAGCCGGGAAATCAGTGAGTCGTCAATAAAGGCATCGCTTGTCCGTTCTTTTTCATCAATCATGCAGGTTCTCTCCCTTTTCAATAGTTTTTGCAGTAAGGGCGGATTTTACTGTTACGCCGGGAAGATTGCCAAGTTTTCCTGTCAGAGCGCCGACTTCGTCAGTATTTCCTTCGATGATAAGTGCGATGACCCCCACATTTTCCTTATGATTAGGGATGCCCATGCGGCCGGTAATCAGATGGCCGTATTGTGAAAGAATCGTATTAACCCGGTGGGCTGCACTTTTAGGGTCTTCAATAATGATGCCGATAACACCAATCCGTTTGGACATACTGGTTGCCTCCTTAAATATAGAAGAAAAATGATCGCCTTGCGGAGAGTAGTTGTTTCGGAATGATGATAAAAAAGGCCTTCTTACACAGTAAGAAGGCCGGCCCTTAGAAGATGGCAGGTACATGGTCTTCCTATGCGCAGGCATATAGCCCTTGCTTGCAGAAAAATAGGTTTGTCCTTCAAAGCGCGCACTAGGCACCCTTCGTCAGATATCTTTATTATATAACAAAATGTCGGAAACCGATAATATAAATTTCCCGGCAGACGGAAGCGGGAGCCTATTAAAGTAGTCTTGTTTTGTAACTTTATTGCTTTCCACCGCGTAATATATAGTGGACCTGATAATGGCTAGTCTAAATCAATGATTAGGAGGAGGAAAAATGGCTGACGAAGGGCGGATTAATTCAGTGGATCAAGATGACCGGCATACGATCCATGTGCATACGTTCAATACCATAACTAATGTGGCTGACGATCATCAACATATTATGCAGGCTGTTACCGGCCCTGCCCGCGAAGCGGGAAATTCTCACGTACATCGCGTGAGAGGACGTACATCCTTTTTTGCAGGCAAGGGCGACGGACACTGGCACTGGTTTGATGTTGTATCAGGACCGGCAATCGATATGCCTGACGATACCCACACCCATTATTTTGAAGGAGACACCAGCCGCGATTGCGGGCATTGTCATAGTTTTGCCGCAGTTGCCGGCTTAGCGCCGGACTGTGATGATGATACTGATGACGATACCGATTGTGATGATAACCATCATAAGAGCAAGAATAAAAAGTATCGTGAGGATGGATTACCGGTAGAAGAATAAGCGATATATGTATCATTTTGAGCTGCTACATGGAGTGGCAGCTTTTTTATTATGCTTTTTGTAACTGTGTGTTTAAAAATACCTATATTTTGTAGCAGGATATTGGATATAAATATGGAATATAGCAGAAAACCAAACAATAGCAGTCGGTTTTTCCGTTTCGCATTGGAAAAAACAATTGCTGCTGTCGGGTGATTTTCCGGCAAACCGGGAAATATACCGCCATGACTGGCTGGATAAAAAATATAACAGGGTGGTTGAAGGATATGCGTAGTGATATTGTAAAAAAAGGGTCCACAAGAGCGGCTCACAGGTCGTTATTCTATGCCATGGGGTATACACCTGAAGATTTGAATAAACCACTGATTGGCGTTGTTAATGCATTTAATGAAATTATTCCGGGGCATATTCACCTGCGTTCTATCGCGGAAGCCGTAAAACTGGGCGTAGCGGCCGCAGGCGGGACTCCATTGGAGTTTCCGGCTATTGGTATTTGCGATGGGATTGCGATGGGACATCAGGGGATGAAATATCCTTTGGCCAGCAGAGAACTGGTTGCTGATTCCATTGAGGCTGTTGCGATGGGACACGCCTTCGACGGCCTGGTACTTATTCCGAACTGTGATAAAATCGTTCCGGGTATGCTTATGGCTGCAGCACGGATTAATATTCCCTGTGTGGTAGTCAGCGGCGGTCCTATGATGGCCGGACGCTATCAAGGAAAAGATGTCAGCGTAACGCAAATGTTTGAAGCTGCCGGACTGTATGAGGCGGGAAAGATCAGTGCGGAGGAAATGGATGATATGGAAAAGTCCGCCTGTCCTGGCTGTGGCTCCTGTGCCGGCTTGTTTACGGCAAACACGATGAACTGTTTGACAGAAGTGCTGGGAATGGGACTGCCGGGCAATGGAACCATACCTGCCGCTCATTTCGGAGCGCGCAAGATGCTGGCTAAAAAGGCCGGGCAGGTCATCTTGGATTTGGTTAAGCGGGACGTGAAGCCCCGTGATATTCTTACCCAAAAGGCTTTTGAAAACGCTATTGCCGTGGATATGGGAATTGGCGGTTCCTCCAATACGGTGCTCCATTTAACAGCCATTGCTCATGAAGCGGAAGTGGAACTGCCGTTGGATTTATTTAATGAGATTAGCTTGAAAACGCCTTATATTACCAAGCTAAGTCCGGCCGGTATACACCATTTGCAGGATTTAAACGAAGCAGGGGGGATTCCGGCGGTTATACGGGAACTGTCCAAAACAGGAATCATTCATGCCGATGCATTGACGGTAGATGGAACGATCGGCACACGGATTGAACAGGCTGTGATTAGGCGGCCTGATGTCATTAAGACTGTTGAGGAGCCATACCGCAAGCGGGGTGGCATTGCCATATTGCACGGTAATCTGGCATTGGATGGTGCGGTGGTAAAAGAAAGTGCGGTAGCCGAAGACATGCTGATATTCAAAGGTCCGGCAAGAGTGTTTAATTCTGAGGATGAAGCCATTGAGGCGATTATCGGCAAGCAGGTAAACAATGGGGAAGTGGTGGTGATTCGCTATGAGGGGCCGAAAGGCGGACCGGGGATGCGTGAAATGCTTAATCCCACTGCGGTTATTGCCGGTATGGGACTGCGGGTGGCATTGCTAACCGACGGTCGTTTTAGCGGCGCAACCAGAGGGGCCTGTATTGGGCACATCTCTCCCGAAGCGGCCGAGGGAGGGACGATTGCGTTGGTTAAAGAGGGCGATATAATCAGCATTGATATTCCGGCACGGAAACTGGAAGTCGTTATACCGGACGAGGAACTGGCGCGGCGCCGGGATGAATGGTCGGCACCGGAGCCTAAGGTGAAGGGCGGCTATCTGGCAAGGTATATGAGAATGGTAACTTCGGCCAGCACCGGAGCTGTTGTGAAGTAAAGGAAAAGTATGATCCCTCCTGACAATGCGCACAATACCTGTATTGGCGGTTGTCAGGAGTTTTTTTATGCAAACGCCCAAGTTGTAAAAAAACACGCCTAGGGCGTGTCTTCAAACTAACGGAATGGTTCATGGCGAGTGATTTTTGCGTCAGCCCGAGTTACACCCTAAAGGGCACAGGCAATTTTGTAGGAATAGCGGCCCCTATTTCAAAAAAAATTAATGAAGTATGGCACAAAAAGCACCGTCAAGGAGCGTTTCGGATAGTTTGGAGACACGCTCTAGGAGGGTTATTCTTAAAAATAGCGAATTTAGTTGTTAAAAAATAATTACATAGAGGTTAACCATGGATGATAAGATCGGTTTACTTGTAAAACAATATGCTGAGAAAGTTATTCTGCTGCGCCGCCATTTTCACAAGTATCCGGAGGTCAGCGGGAAAGAGTTCAATACGCAGAAAAAAATCATGGAAGAATTGACGGTTATTGGTCTCCAGCCGCGTAAGGCCGCCGGTACGGGAGTGGTTGTTGAAATTGAAGGAACCAGGCCGGGAAAAACCGTGGCAATACGGGCAGATATGGACGCTTTGAAAATTCAGGACGAAGGAACCGCCGAATATCATTCGGTACATGACGGTGTCTGCCATGCCTGCGGCCACGACGGCCATACCGCTATGCTGCTGGGAGTTGCCCAAATTCTGTCGGAATATAAAGAGTTCAGCGGAACCGCACGGCTTTTGTTTCAGCCCACGGAAGAAGAGCCGCCTAGCGGTGCCATGTCTTTAATTAAAGAGGGAGCTCTTGACGGCGTTGCGTCGATTATTGGCGTTCACTTATGGCAGGCCTTGGCAGTCGGAACCATCGGCAGTACTTATGGCCCGATGATGGCATCACCCGATGAATTTATCATTACCGTTCAGGGCCGTGGCGGCCATGGGTCTATGCCGCATCAGACGGTTGATGCCTTATTAGCGGGAACACAGATTGTGTTAGCGCTCAATACGGTTGTTAGCCGGAATGTTGACCCGATGGATTCGGCCGTACTTTCCGTATGCTCTTTCCAGTCCGGGAATGTATATAATGTCATTCCCGATACGGCTACAATCAGAGGGACGATACGTACCTTTAAATTGGAGCTGCGGCAGGCTATTCTTTCCCGGATAGAACAAATTGTTCTGGGCATAGGCGCGGCAACGGGAACTACCTGTGTCTTTAAAAAAGGAACCGGCTGCCCGCCGGTAATCAACGCGCCGGAGATTGTCAAACAGGGAATGCTGGCTGGCGCCGAGATCGTAGGAGCGGATAAGGTGCTGGAAATATCGCCGGTGATGAGCGGTGAGGACTTTTCCTGTTATCAGGAGAAAATTCCGGGCGGGTTTTTCTTTATCGGGAGCGGGAATCCGGCCAAAGGCATTATTTATCCGCAGCATCATCCCAAATTTGATATTGATGAGGCAGCCTTGTCTTATGGAACGGAATTTTTGCTCAGGACTGCTTTGAAGCTGCTATGAAACAGCATGACGGGCTTTAAAACATTTTTTGCAGGAATGTTTGTTTAATGTTACAATCATACTCGGTATAGGTTTCGTCAGAATGGTAGGTGATAGAATATGCATATCGTTTTAGTAGAACCGGAAATTCCCGGCAATACGGGAAATGTTGCCCGGTTATGCGCAGCAACAAACAGTGAGCTTCATTTAGTAAAACCGCTTGGTTTTTCCATAGAAGACCGTTACTTGAAGCGTGCCGGTCTGGACTATTGGCACTTGGTCAAAGTACATATTCATGAGTCTTTTGCCGAGGTGGCAGCCACCTATGCAGGACATAATTTTTATTTCAATACAACAAAGGCGTCGAAGCACTATACGGAAATGACATATCAGACTGATGATTTCTTAGTATTTGGCAAAGAAACCGCCGGCCTGCCGGAAGCTTTGCTGGCGGCGAATCATGAAAATTGCATCCGGATTCCTATGTTGAATGAGGCTCGCTCTTTAAACTTATCCAATGCGGTGGCTATTGTGGTATACGAGGGTTTGCGGCAGCAAAATTTTATCAATTTAAGGTGATTGAATGTCTTACGCATTATTTGGCTCGGCTGGCAATCCGGACGCATTCTATCAATCCGGGCATAAAGCCTCGGTGGAAATGCCGGCCTGGCTGGCAAAACACGGGCTCACGGCCTACGAATATCAATGCAGCCGTGGTGCTCGCGTAAAGGAAGCAACGGCCTGCGCCATAGGCCAAACAGCCATGGCCCACGGCATACGGCTTAGTATACATGCCCCGTATTATATCAGTCTGGCCACTAATGATGCCCAAATTTCAGCCAATACGGTGCAGCATTTTATCCGCTCTTTACGGGTAGCGCATTGGCTGGGGGCAGACCGGATTGTTTTTCATATGGGCGGCTGTGGTAAGGAGCCGCGGGAGACGGCGCTGGAAAAGGCGAAAGCCTCATTTGCTGCGGTGTTGAATGAGATAGAAAAGGAAGGGTTGGGCGGCATATATTTGGCCCCGGAAACCATGGGCAAACAGAACCAACTAGGGAATCTGGAGGAGGTGCTGGCCCTTTGCCGGATGTCGCCCTGGGTTATTCCGGCCGTTGATTTCGGACATCTTCATGCCGTCAGTACCGGTGGGTATACCCGCAAGGAAGAATATGCGGCGGTTTTTGACCGGATTGGCGAAGAATTAGGTGCTGAAATTGCTAAGCATCTGCATATTCATTTTAGCAAGATTGAATTTACCAAAGCGGGAGAAAAAAGGCACTGGACGTTTGCCGATCCTTTCGGACCACCGCATGAGCCGCTATTGGAGCTATGCGCCGAGCTGGGTTATACACCGCGGATTATTTGTGAATCAGCCGGCACACAGGCCGCTGATGCCAGGCAAATGCAGGAAATGTATTTCCGGTTGTTGGGCATAGGGAACCGCTGATTTAATGAACCTGCCAGCCTGGCGAGAGATTTTTTCGGCTGGCAAGGAAGTAAAACCGCAGGAATAGCGGCCCCTATTTCAAAGTTTTACTGACGCAGTCAGACGGAAAAAGATCCGCCAGGATGCGCGGTGTGAATAATTCAGTGGTTCCCTAAATAAAGAAGTGTCATCCCAGCGTTAAGAACTGCATGGAGTACTGTAAATAAGCATATCCTAATTGATGAGGATAAGATGGAGGATATAATGAGTACATATGATAAAGCTCATGATTTGGCCAATGCCTTGAAGCATTCAACGGAATACCGTGAGTTTATGACGGTTAAACAAGCCATAGATACGGATGAACAGGCAAAGAAGATGATCAAGGAATTCATCGCCAAGCAGATGGAACTGGAGTTTGAAATTATGTCGGGAAAACCGGAAGACAAAAATAAAACGGCTCAGTTGCATAAAATGTATGAAGTCCTGGCACTGAATACCAAGGCGCGTGACTTTTTACAAGCCTATATGCGGTTTCAGCGCATGATGGGAGATGTTTATAAAATTATCGGTGATGCAACTGCTGAAGGGCTGGATTTTATTGAAAAAAGATAACTGTAATGAGTTTTTAACAAATTTAAAAGAGGTTGTAAAAGAGGAACATTTGCTGTTGCAGGAGCCGATGGCCAATCATACGACTTTTCGTATTGGTGGACCGGCGGATTATCTTTTTCTGCCCGGCTCAGAGCAGGAAATTATGGCCGTGTTAAAGCTGACACAGCAATTTTCAGTACCGGTTACGGTGATTGGCAATGGTTCCAATATGTTGGTGCGGGACAAGGGGATCAGAGGCTTGGTGCTGAAGCTGGGCGAAAATATGAGCTATGCAAGAAGGCAAGGGAGCTGTATTGTTGCCGGTGCCGGTACTATCTTGGGTGATGTGTCCCGTTATGCGGAGAATCAGCACCTGGCAGGGATGGAATTTGCGGTGGGAATCCCAGGCAGTATTGGCGGAGCTGTGTTTATGAATGCCGGAGCGTATGAAGGTGAAATGAGCCAAATTGTGGCGGCTGTGTCCGCCGTCTGTCCGGATGGGACCGCTAAGCGCTTCACCCGTGATATGCTTGATTTTGGATACCGGCATAGTATTTTTCAGGATAATCATTGCATCATTTATGAAGTGGAAGTGCAACTTTTACTTGGACAGCAGCGAAACATCAATCAAAGAATGTGTGATTTTACGCAGCGCCGTGAAAGCAAGCAGCCGATAGAATTGCCTAGTGCCGGCAGTACTTTTAAACGGCCGCCGGGATATTTTGCCGGTACCTTGATTGAACAGGCGGGATTAAAAGGGCTGCGGGTGGGCGGGGCTCAGGTTTCCGAAAAACATGCCGGTTTTATCATTAATGCCGGTGGTGCAACGGCCCGGGATGTCCTGGCCTTGATCGAAGAAGTACAGCAGCGGGTATACGAATACGCGGGAGTTATGCTTCATCCGGAAGTACGGATTATTGGGGAAGAGTGAAATGATGAACAGGCTTGGCAGTTGCCAAGTCCTATTTATTGTCTAGTGGCCTGTAAATTCTAAGGTACTAGTGTAATGCCAGGTTTATAAACTGAGGTTACAGTATAGCATAAAAGTGGAATTTCATATATACTGATAGTGAGAAGAAAAACAAGAAGCTGTAAAGGAGTTAATAGCTATGAGATTAACCTTTCTGGGTGCAGCTCGAATCGTAACAGGTTCATCGTATCTTTTAGAGGTGGCGGAACGTAAGATTCTGATTGATTGTGGCATGTTTCAGGGCTCGAAAGCCGTTCGGTCGTTAAATTATCGTCCGTTTCCTTATAACCCGGCGGAGATTGACTGTGTGTTATTAACCCATGCGCACATTGATCACAGTGGTTTAATTCCCCGGCTGTGCAAAGATGGCTTTAAAGGCAAGATTCATGCAACTAAAGTTACGGCGGAGCTATGTGGGATTATGCTGCCCGATAGCGGCCATATACAAGAGTTTGATGCGGAAATTGCCAATCGCAAGGGAAAGCGTGCCGGCAAAAAACCGGTAGAGGTTCTTTATACGGTTGAAGATGCTTACGCCTGTTTAAAACAGTTCGCTTATGTTGATTATAATACCGATCTTTTCCTTTCACCGGAGATTCGGGTCCGTTACCGGGAGGCCGGACATATTTTAGGGTCTTCGCTTTTAGAAGTGTGGGTGACTGAAAATCAGAAAACCGTCAAAATCGTATTTTCCGGCGATTTAGGCCAGCCGGACCAGCCGATTATCAAAGATCCCGTATATATAACAGAGGCCGATTATGTTTTGACGGAAACAACCTATGGCAACCGGCTGCATGAGACCTATGACAAAGAGGAGGCGCTGGCTGAGGTAATCAACAGCACGTTTAACCGTGGCGGCAATGTCATTATTCCTTCTTTTGCTGTGGGCCGGACCCAAACGCTGCTTTATTATCTGCATAAACTGTTTAAAGCCAAGCGGATACCGGATATTCCGGTCATTATCGATAGCCCGCTGGCTATATCAGCTACCGATGTATTTATGAAAAATGTTCAGGAATATGATAGTGAGGCCTATGATTTACTCTTTAAAGAGCATGATGATCCTTTGCATATGCCGCAGTTGACTTTTACGAAAACGGCGGAGGAATCGAAGGCGCTTAACACCATGGAGCAGCCCGCCATTATCATCTCAGCCAGTGGTATGGCTGATGCGGGGCGGATTTTACATCATCTGAAGCACAATTTGTGGCGGCCCGAGTCCAGCGTATTATTTGTGGGCTACCAGGCACAGGACAGTCTAGGTCGCCGGTTGATTGAAGGCGTGAAAAGAGTAAAAATTTTAGGTGAAGAGATCAGCGTCCGGGCGGAAATTCACAATATGGATGGTTTCTCAGCTCATGCCGACCGCAGCCAGTTATTAGATTGGCTGGAGCATTTTACCGGTAAACCGGCCAATATTTTCCTTGTCCATGGTGAATCGGATATGTCCGAACCTTTCGCTAAACTGGTGGAAGAACAATTGGGGGTAAGCACCTATATACCCAGCTATGGTGAAACGGCTGTACTTGACGGGCGGCAATGGCAGATGGAACCGTCTACACTTGCCGGTATGGATCCGGCGGTTAAACAGTTGCAGGATTCGCTGCTTGTAATTGAGACTGAATTGGCAGAATACCGTAAAAAGCTGGAACAGCTCATGCTTACCGATACTGCTAAGGCTAAAGAGGCAATGAATCAATTCAAAAAACTGTCCGGTGATTTGAAAAAAGTGATTTCTGGACAATAGGTTTTTTCGCTGAATAGACTGTGAAATAATAAAAAATTTTCGGTTTAATATTGACAGGGAAAGAGCATTATAATATATTGAAGTGTACATGTTTACAGTTTCGTATCTAAACAGTGAGTTTACTAAAGAAAGGGTGCATGAACATGCCATCCTTTCTTATTTTTATCAAGGTTTTTTAGTTTAAGGATTATCAGGGGGTAAATAAAAATATGAAACGACAGGATTTACGGAATATCGCAATTATTGCACACGTTGACCATGGTAAAACTACGCTAGTGGATGCCATGCTTCGTCAAAGCGGTGTATTTCGCTCCAACGAACAAGTGGTGGAAAGAGTTATGGACTCCAATGACCTGGAACGGGAGCGGGGCATCACCATATTAGCAAAAAATACATCGGTTATGTATGAAGGAGTTAAGATCAACATTGTGGATACACCGGGCCATGCCGATTTTGGCGGTGAGGTGGAACGGGTTCTAAACATGGTAGATGGTGTTTTGCTTCTGGTGGATGCATTCGAGGGTCCTATGCCTCAGACAAAGTATGTTTTGCGCAAAGCCTTGGAACAAAAACTGAAACCGATTGTGGTCATTAATAAAATAGACCGGCCTGATGAACGGGTGGCCGATGTTGTAGATGAAGTCCTGGAGCTGTTTATTGAATTGGATGCCGATGATGAGCAATTGGACTTCCCGGTTATCTATGCCGCAGCCCGCGACGGGATTGCCAAGACGACTATGGAGGATGAAAGCAGCAGCTTAGAGCCTTTGTTTAAACTGCTGCTTGAAGCCATTCCAGCTCCGGTCGGCGAAGCGGAAGGTCCTTTGCAGATTATGGTTACCACGTTAGACTATGATGAATATGTGGGCCGTGTCGCCATTGGCCGGGTTATGCGCGGCAAGGTGGTTAATGGACAAGCTGTAGCTGTGCTTAACGGTGATACCGTAACTAAGGCGCGAATTGGCCGCTTATATACCTATGAAGGTTTAAAAAGGACAGAAGTAAAAGAAACCGGCTTAGGCGATATTGTAGCCATTACGGGTCTGGAAAGTGTTAACATTGGTGATACTATTGCCGATGCAGAAAATCCGGAAGCGTTGCCGACGATTAACATTGATGAACCAACCTTGGCGATGGTGTTTTCTGTCAATAACAGTCCGTTTGCCGGTCGGGAAGGACAATTTGTGACTTCGCGGCATTTAAGAGACCGTTTGTTCAAAGAAGTGGAAACCAACGTAAGTCTTAGAGTAAAAGAAACGGATACGCCTGATGCTTTTGAAGTGTCGGGACGGGGCGAACTTCATCTTTCCATTCTGATTGAAACCATGCGCAGGGAAGGCTATGAGTTTCAGGTTGGTAAGCCGGAGGTTATTTTTAAGACGATTAACGGACAATCCTGTGAACCGATGGAATTTTTGACGATTGATGTGCCTCAGGAATATATGGGGGCAGTTATGGAATCGCTGGGAACCCGTAAAGCGGAGCTTGTTAATATGATTGAATTAGCCGGCTACTTGCGCATGGAGTTTATCATTCCGGCGCGGGGACTCATTGGCTTCCGTTCTGAGTTTTTAACCAACACCAAGGGCAATGGCATTATGCATCATATTTTTAACGGTTATGCTCCTTATAAAGGCGATATTCCGGGCCGTACGCGAGGCGCGTTAGTAGCTTTTGAAAATGGTGAAACAACTGCTTATGGGATCCATAGCGTACAGGATCGCGGCGTTATGTTTGTCGTCCCTGGTCAGGCTGTTTATCAAGGCATGATTATTGGAGAAAACACCAGAGATATGGACATGGATGTAAATCCCTGCAAGAAAAAGCATGTTACCAATATGCGCTCAAGTGCTTCCGATGAAGCCTTGCGTTTGGTATCACCTCGCATATTAAGCCTGGAACAGGCCCTTGAATACATTAACAAAGATGAATTGGTTGAAGTAACACCGAAAAGCATTCGCTTAAGAAAGAGTGTTCTTGACAGGCAGATGCGCGGTCGCGAAAGAAAAACCTCACAGGGCTAACAGTAAATAACAGCAGTTCTCAGGAACTGCTGTTATTTTGAAAAAATTACTATATAACTGTATAATCCTAATAAATATTGAAGGATTTTTTATCCAACTGTCGAAATAAGATAATACATATCACTATCAGGGATAGTATCTTTAGTTTGGTATGGCAGGATTTGGTGGGGAGGTTGGAAGAAGTGGCTCACAGTTTGATCGATAAAATAACAAACTTTCTGATGCCTGTAGATGAATTTCAACAGCCGGAAGAGTCAACTCCAGCAGGTAATAAAGTTGAATTTACCGTGCATAGTCCGGCCGAGTTAAAGGTACTAGTAACAATACCACGCCAATATCAGGATGCTTTAGTTTGCGCCGACCGGCTAAAGGCCAATCATGCGGTCATTGTGAATCTGCAACTGTTGGATGCAAAGCTGCAGCAGTCGATTAGTGATTTTTTAAATGGTGTTTGCTATGTGACCGGTGGGAGCGTTGAGAAAGTTTCCGACTTTATTTTGATATATGTTCCGGCGAAGGTCGGGGTTAGTAAAGAGCTATACGCTTATTCGGTTCCCACGTATATAAAGGCTCGAAATGATAAGGTTTTTAATCTATAAGGCAAGAAAAACTCTCTCCCAGGTTTGGAAGAGGGTTTTTTTATTGCTGCCATTTATGAAAGGCATAAGCACCGGGTAAACGGCATAAGATGATGAAAGATGTATAGGGGATTAAAATGAAGCGAGGTAGGTAGAAGTATGAAAAGTTCGCTTAAGGAAAAAGCGCAGGTTTTCAAAGCTTTATTTTGCCTGACAATCTTAATGGTCTTATGGTGTGTATTTTCCTTGGCTTTGCCGCAATTTCTTTCATCCGATGCAGGACGGGTATTTTCATTTACCTGGGCTGTGGCTGCGGCTATCATGGTTGCTGCCCATATAAGGCGGCTGTTGGCCTCCCGCCGAAGACGCTATGAACTGCCGCCTGAATTTAGGTTGGAATATAACAATGGGCACCGCAAAAGTTTTGGTTTTCAGCGAAAAATGACGCGAGGTCTGCTGAAATAGATTGTTTAGTTGCCGACGGTTTTAAGTATAGTTTCTAGATTTGTCAATAAATCGTCAATATTTTCCCGGGTGATGACTAATGGCGGCTGGAAGGCCAGTACATTGCGGTTAGGACCATTTTTCCCGATCAGGAAGCCATGATCCTTTAATTTTTCCAAAATATAATCCACCTTTTGTGGCGCCGGTGATTTATCGGCGTGAACAATTTCTGCGCCAAGCATAAGGCCTAAGCCGCGGACATCGCCGATGACCGGATATTTTTTCTGCAGTTCCAATAAGCCTGTTTTTAGCTGGTTGCCCAGCGTTTCGGCTCTGTCGACCAATTTATTTGTTGTAATATAGTCCAGCGTAGCCAGGGCGGCTGCCGATGTGACCGGATTCCCACCCAGCGTAGAGGCACCTGGCCGGGTGTAGGTATCGGCAATAGCCGGTGTGGCGATGAAGGCTCCCACCGGTGTACCGTTGCCCAATGCCTTGGCGACAGTCATAATATCCGGTTCCGTAGCATAATGCTCTATGGCAAACATTTTGCCTGTGCGGCCAAAGCCGGTCTGAACCTCATCAACGATTAGTAAAATTCCGTATTGCTGTAAAATTTCCTTTATACGCTTAAAATAACCTGGCGGCGGTGTGATCATACCGCCGTTTCCTTGGATTGGTTCGGCAAACATGGCGGCTACTTGGCTAGACGTGGCTGTTTTTATGACAGCTTCCACCTCGTTGGCGCAAGCCAGGTCACATTCGGGATAGCGCTTGTTCATGGGACAGCGGTAACAATAGGCATTCGGTGCAAAGCTGATACCGCCGACCGGTGAGGTATCGGTCCGCCAAAGGCTAAGTCCGGTCAAACTCATCCCTAGTTTTGTACGGCCATGGAGGCCCTGCCGTAAACTGATAAATTCATGTTTGCCGGTATAAATGGAGGCAAGTAAGGCCGCTCCTTCATTTGCTTCACTGCCGCTGGCGCAGAAGAAGGATTTTTGCAGGCGGCCGGGAACAATTTGCGCCAGCTTTTCCGCTAAATTGACAATGGTTTCTGTCAGGTAAATGGTGCAGGTATGCTGTAGTGTGGTTACTTGTTTTACAATAGCTTCGGTGATGGCCGGATTGCAATGACCGCAGTTCATAACCGATACGCCGGCAAAGCAGTCCAGGTACTGTTTCCCCTGTTCGTCGAACAGATACTGCATTTGGCCTCGTACTAATTGCATCGGATTTTCGTAAAAATGATATACACAGGGGATTAGATAGTCACGTTTTTTTCTGAGTACTTCTTGTACGCCGATAGGTTTATTCACCTTAATCACTCCTCAATGCCGCAAGGCTGTAGTTTGCCAGGGTTGTCTTTGCTTTGGCAGTTTGAAGACAAACCCTGGCTTATTAATGAAAGATCAGCGCGATTTACGATAACGGAAGGCGCCAATGCCCAATTCCCGGGGGCTTTGCGCGGCAAGCCGGGCTAAAACAGCTTCGTCATAACGATAATTTTCTTTTTGCTTTTGCAATTTATCCAGTTCCTGACGATAGATAGCGGTAATTTCGCCAAGCTGTTCCGGTTGGTAGTGCTGACCTTCAATTCGCAGGCTGTGAAGCTGGGAGAGGCCCGGCAAATAGGGCAGCAGGCAAAGGTCCTTGGCAAATAAAATATGATGACGATTGTATTGATCACGGCGAATCAGGTGGCGTTCACCGGAACTGTCCAGCAATGCATAGTGGTCGGAAGCATGCGCAAGGGTTGCCGACATGTCATGGTCCATGACCATCGCTTCCAGGCTGCCGTGAACGATCAACTCCAGCGGCAGGGAACTGGCGGCAGTCAGTGCCGTTACCTGGGCATAGGCTGCTTCCGGGGAAATCGCTGCCTGGACTACTCGCTGCTCGTTAAGCAGCTTCGCTGTGTAATGATTAAAGAGATTGAAGGAAACATCCGCATAGAGCGGCAGTGAAGTTGTTTGATTAGCCAAAAGGAGGGCGCCGGGATTGCTGACCATGATTCCCTGGGGCCGTAGTTTATCCAGTTGGGTAAACAAATGGGAAAGCTCGGCGCATTCCCGCTCACTAGTAACACGCGGCGTTGTGACTACCAACTGGGCACCGTACTCAAGTGTAATGGCCAGTGCCTCTTTAAAATCGTTGAATGTCCAGGGCTTGGCCGGGTAAAAGGCTTCGCCGCCGGCATAAACGATATTGGCTCCTTGTTGGCAAGCCTTAGTCAGACCATCCAGGTCGGCCACGCGTACGGTTAACTGCGGAAGGGAAACCGTCGGCTGGTAGGTTATATTTTCTAGCAGCTTGGCGGCGGGGATGCCGGCTTCTTTTACGGCCTGGCTGAAAAAGCGCGGTTCCCGTTCGCCTGTATAGCCAATGGACTGGGGACCGGGATTGCCGAAGGCATAACAGGTCGAAAAATCACGGGCCCGGCTGTCATAAAGCTCCTGCCAATCTTCTTCATTGATAACGTAGCCGGTAGGATCAGCCATATAGCTATCAATAGCACGGCGATAGATATTGACAATTTTGGTTACAAAATCGGCTGTACGCATACGTCCTTCGATTTTAAAAGAACAAACGCCGGATTGAATAAGTTCGGGCAGATTGCGATACATGCACATATCTTTCAGTGCCAGTTTATAGGGCCCTGGATTGTCGGCTCCTTGTAAAGCGGTGGAGGTTTTCGAATCGATAATTTGATAAGGCCAGCGGCAGGGCTTCAAACAACGGCCGCGGTTGGAGCTTTGGCCGAACAATACGCCGGAATGGGTGCATTGGCCGCTATGGGCTATGCACATATCACCGTGAACGAAATATTCGACTTCAATGCCGGTCCGTTCCTTTAACAACGTAAGCTGGGGCAGTGACATCTCGCGATTGGCGACGACACGGCTAACGCCATACTGCTGCAGCAGACGGACGGCATATTCGTTGTGTGTGTTCATCATGACGGAAGCGTGCAACGGCACAGTCAGATTGACTTCTCGGGCCAGTGCCAGGACGGCCAGATCTTGTACAATTAGCGCGTCAGGTTGTATCTCATTCAAAAATTGGAGATAGGAACGCATGGCATCCACTTCATCGGCACTGATCAGGTTATTTACGGTAATGTGCAGTCGCACCTGATGCTTATGAGCATAGTCGACTGCTTTTTTTAACATATCGTCATCAAAGTTGGCGTCGGTACGATGCAGGCGCATGTTAAAACGTTTGCCGCCAAGATATACGGCATCTGCGCCGGCGGCAATAGCGGCTTCCAGTACGTCCCAGGTACCTGCCGGGGCCAATAATTCTACACTGCTTGGTTGTAATAACATAGTTTCCTCCTGAGGGTTACTCAAATATTTCGACTGCTTCCTTTAATAAGGAGGCAGGTAAATCAATCGATAGGTTTTGTGCTGTGAAGGCGTTTAATAAAACTTCAGGCTGATCAGCTATTCCCACCGGAATGGTGCCGACCGGTTTCCCACTGAGGATTTCCGAGGCTTTTGCTGCGCAGGCCCGGCCTAATTGATAATGGTTGGCTACCAGCGCCCCTAGGGCGCCGGCGGATACATTGGGTGGATGGGAGGCTATGACCGGCAAGTTTAAGCTGTCTGTATAGTATACAATGGAAGCGAAATTTTCTTCGATAATGCGTCCGATTGGCAAGAATAATGCATCCAAATCGGCCGGAAGCAGATCGGGCAGAGTGGACAAGTCCTCTGGCCGGTCAACGGGCAGTAAAACCAGTTCAAACGTCCCCTGATTGGCGTCGGTAATGTTTTTTACTTCCAGGAGGGCATTACTGTCGGCGGAGTGGTACAATACACCGAGCTTTTTGGCTTGTGGCAGCAGACGTTTGATAAAGTCCAGCTTGACTTCCGCCTTTACCATGCCGGCGACACCGGTCGCCTTACCGCCAGGATTTGCGAGACTTTGGACCAATTTAGCGCCCACCGGATCAAAGACAGGCGTAAAAACAACAGGCACATAGCCCGGTAAATGCAGTGCGGCCAGTGCGGCCGGTGTTGAACAGGCAAAGCATAAGTCAAGGGGATGGGAGCCGAGCTTTTCAACTAAACCATTCAGTGCTTGGGTATTTCCATCTGCATTGTAATAATAAAATTGTGCGGTTATGTTGAGGCTGGCTAAGCCGGCTTTGAAACCGCGTACCGCATCATCAAGATTTTGGGTTAACTGAAGAATGCCAATGTGGAACAAGATAGTACACCTCTTTTTTACGCATAGTAACCTATAAAAATTCCATACGGGATAGAATAATACCTGCAGGAATAGACAAAATTTGCGTAGATTTGTCAGGAAAAGATAATAGTTTTAAAATTTAGAAGGATTTTATAAGAGGACTATGGAAGTAACAATATTTCAATGTGATATATACCTTGTTGCTAAAGCTGCTCAAATTGATTCTTTTTCAGGCTAGTGCCTCATCCGGTGGGAGATGTAGTATTGAATCGGGAATTTTTGCCGTAAGGCAAGACGGAGAGGCGCGCATATCGGATATATGTAAGCCGATGACACCGAAGGCTGACGGCAAAAAGGCCGGTGAACTGCTACAGATTTCTGCCGGATGGGGCAATAGGGTAAGTATTTATTACGTAATAAAAGGTGATATTCATGGATTTTGTTCATCTTCATGTACATACGGAATATAGTTTGCTTGATGGAGCCAGCCGGATCAAGGATTTGATCAAACGGGTGAAGGAACTTGGCATGACTTCTATTGCCATCACCGACCACGGTAGTATGTACGGCGTGGTTGATTTTTATAAAGCGGCAGTTAAGCAGGGGGTTAAGCCGATTATTGGCTGCGAAGTGTATGTGGCGCCTCGCTCACGCCATGAGAAGACTGCTGTCGAGGGAGAAGCCTATTATCATTTGATTTTGCTGGCTGAAGATAATGAAGGCTATCGTAATTTGTTGGAGTTGGTATCCCGGGCAAATACGGAAGGATTTTATTACAAACCGAGAGTCGACCGGGAGCTTTTGCGCACCTATCATAAGGGGCTTATTTGTCTTAGTGCCTGTATCGCCGGCGAGATACCTGCCCTGCTGCTGCGGGGGGATGTGTCGCGGGCCACGGACCTGGCAAAAGAGTACCGGGACATATTTGGACCCGATAATTTTTTCCTGGAATTGCAGGACCATGGTATACCGGAACAAAAACAGGTCAATCAGCAGTTGATTGATATGTCCCGTGAACTAGGGATTGAACTGGTTGCCACCAATGATCTTCACTATATAAATAAAGAGGACGCCGAGTTTCACGACGTGTTGCTTTGCATCCAAATGGGAAAAACTGTAGATGATACGGCGCGTATGCGTTTTCCTTCGCCGGAATTTTATCTAAAAAGCACGCAGGAAATGGCCGACCTGTTTCCCGGCCACCCGGAGGCACTGACCAACACTTGTAAGATTGCCGAGCGCTGCCAGGTCGATTTTGATTTTAATACTTTCCATCTGCCGGAATTTCCGGTGCCGGACGGGCTGACGGCCGATGCCTATTTGCGCCGGCTATGCCAGGAAAAATTGCCGCTTCGCTACGCTGATATTACGGAAGTAATTACTGAACGGCTGGTCTTTGAACTGGATGTCATTCAAAAAATGGGATATTCCAGCTACTTTTTGATTGTCTGGGATTTTATCAATTATGCCAGACAAAACAACATTCCGGTAGGGCCGGGCAGAGGTTCGGCGGCAGGCAGTATTGTCTCTTATCTTTTGGGGATAACGAATATTGATCCCCTGAAATACGGTCTGCTGTTTGAACGGTTTTTAAATCCTGAACGGGTAACCATGCCTGATATCGATATTGATTTTTGCTACGTTAAGCGCGGCAAGATTATTGAGTATGTGTCGGCACGTTATGGCGCGGACCGGGTAGCGCAGATTATTACCTTTGGTACCATGGCGGCTAAAGCTGCCATCCGGGACGTAGGCCGGGCGTTGAATATGTCCTATGGTGAAGTTGACCGGGTTGCCAAGCTGGTACCCAATGAGCTGGGCATTACGCTTAGTAAAGCACTGCAAAGCAGTACGGAATTGAAAGAAGCTTATCAGCAGGAACCGGCAGTGACCAAGCTGGTTGATCTGGCGATGGCGGTAGAAGGGCTGCCGCGTCATGCCTCCACTCATGCGGCCGGGTTGGTTATTGCAAAAGAACCGTTGACTCATTATGTGCCGCTGCAGAATTCGACCGAAGGATTTCTTACCACGCAATATGACAAAGACCGGGTTGAAGAGATCGGGCTATTAAAGATGGATTTGCTGGGGTTGCGTACCTTGACTGTTATTGGTGATGCATTGACCCTTCTGAGTGAAAATCGGAATATTCACATTGATATAGACAACATTCCGCTTGTCGATCAGGCAGTCAATGAAATGCTGGCCAGCGGCGATACGGCCGGCGTGTTTCAGATGGAATCAGGCGGCATGACCAACCTGGTAAAAGACTTAAAACCGGAGAGCTTTGACGACCTGATCCCGCTGGTTGCCCTGTACCGTCCCGGTCCTCTGGGCAGTGGTATGGTTACCGACTTTATTGAGGGCCGCCATGGCAAAAAGAAGGTTACTTACCTGCATCCACGGCTGGAGACGATACTGAAGGATACCTTCGGCGTTATTCTCTATCAGGAACAGGTTATGCAAATCGCCTCCGAACTGGCGGGTTTTTCACTGGGACAGGCTGATTTGCTCCGGCGCGCCATGGGCAAGAAGAAGCACGAAGTGCTGGCTGCACAGCGCGAGAACTTTATGAAAGGTGCCCGTGAACGGGGAATTGACGATAAGCTGGCGACGGAGATTTTCGATCTGATGGCCCATTTCGCCGATTACGGATTCAATAAGTCCCATAGCGCCGCCTATGCCTTGGTTGCCTATCAGACCGCTTATTTAAAGGCTCATTATCCTTGTGAGTTTATGGCGGCGTTACTATCCAGTGTCATGGGCACGAATGATAAGGTGGGCTTCTATATTGAAGAATGCCGGCGGATGGGAATTCGCATTCTGCCGCCGGATATCAACGCCAGTCTGGCCGGCTTCAGCGTAGATGACAAGGATATCCGCTTTGGTCTGGCGGGAGTAAAAAATGTAGGGGAAAACGCTATCAATAACTTATTATCTGCCCGCCAAAAGGGCGGAAAGTTTATTTCGCTGGTTGACTTTTGCACTCGGGTGGATATGAGGGTGGTCAATAAACGGGTTATTGAAAGTCTGATTAAATGTGGTGCCTTTGATTCGCTAGGCGCCAAACGATCCCAGCTTCTTCAGGTATTGGAAAAGGCGGTGGATGTTGCCGCAGGCCGCCAGAAAGATCAGGCCAGCGGCCAGCTGGGTTTATTTGGGGAAGAAACGCTTCAGCATGTTGATTCTGTCGCATTGCCGCCGATGGAAGAACTGGCCTTGGATCAATTGCTGGCCTATGAAAAAGAAATGATAGGTTTTTATGTTACGGGGCATCCTTTAGATAAATACCGCGATAAGATGAAATCCTTGGTGCCGATCAGCCAGCTTGCCGATTGCCCCGACGGTAAAGTACTAAAACTAGCCGGTCTTATTAGCAGCGCTAAGCGGATCAATACAAAAAGTGGTGACATGATGTGCTTTCTGACGCTGGAGGACTTTACCGGCCAGGTAGAAGTGATTGTTTTTCCCCGTCTCTTTCAGCGAAAGGGAGCCATTCTTGCCATGGATATGCCTGTGGCGGTCATTGGAAAAGTCAACAACAATGAAGAAAGCAGTAAAGTCATCGCGGAAGATGTCGTGCTACTGGACCAATTCGGTCCTGAGGTGAGAGTTAAAATCCGCAAAGAGCAAGAAAATCCAGAAGTATTTGCTGACTTGAAAAAGGTGTTTGCCAATTTTCACGGTTCGGCGGTTGTTTATTTGCACTTGGTTGACAGCCGGCGTGTGATTAAAACCGAGCCGCAATATTGGATTGACCCTTCACCGGATGCGACAAAGGCCATTGAAGCTGTCTTGGGCGATCAGGTTGTGAATATTATTTGATAAAAGATGTTTTATTGCAGAAATATAAGTAGATTTTTGTGGAATCATTTCAGTGAGTGATGATATAATTGACAATTGTAAAAGGGAAAAAGGACCATGAAAATCATAGTATGTGTCAAACAAGTGCCTTTGACCGGTGATGTCGCCCTTCATCCTGAGAAGTATACGTTGCTGCGGCAAAGTGCCTTGGGGATGTTGAATCCTTATGATAAAGAAGCTTTGGAAACGGCATTGGCTTTGCGGGAAAAACATGGCGGCCAGGTATATGCCTTATCCATGGGGCCTGAACAGGCCCGGGAAATCCTTCGTGAGTGTCTGGCTATGGGGGCTGATGCGGCTGTTTTGCTAAGTGATCCTTGTTTTAGCGGCTCAGATACGCTGGCGACCAGTTATATCCTGGCTGCCGGTGTACGTAAACTTGGCGGGTCGAATCTGATTCTTTGCGGACAGTGCGCTCTGGATGGCAACACGGCGCAGGTTGGCCCTGAGTTGGCGGCACAATTGGATTTTGTGCAAATTACCAGGGGGATTAATATTGATATAGAAGGCGATATTCTTACCGTTCAACGTAAAGCAGAGAATGGCTTGGAATGGCTTACCGCTTCGCTGCCGGCTCTGGTCACAATCTCGCAGGCACCGCAAAGTCCCCGGTCGCCGACTGTTAAGGGAGCAATTAGGGCTAGAAACCAAGAGATCACTGCCTGGAATGCAGCCGATTTGGCGGTTTCCCAAAATTCTACCGGTATCAGCGGGTCGCCGACCAGGGTGCGCCGCATTACTACCCCTTTTATCGATACTACAGTGCCTTGCCAACTGATTACCGAACAGACGCCGGAACAGTCGGCCCGGGTGTTAATCGGAAAGTTGCGCGAAAATCGTATTCTTTAATAGATATTTGCGAATGAATTTGCTAAGATGTAGGTAGCTTATGAGGAGTCAAGGCCATAATGGACATAGATGGTACTAACAAAAGCTGTTCTTCGGACATTTGGGTCTTTATTGAACAAGCCGACAACAAGCCGAAAGAAGTCAGCTGTGAATTATTGGGACAAGCCCGCAGGCTTGCTGCTCGGATGAAGCTGACGGTAGCCGCCGTAGTCATTGGTCATGGTGTGAACCAGGTGGCCAGAGAGGCGATCGCTTTCGGTGCCGACAAAATTTTCTTAGTCGACGGACCGGAATATGAGCATTACTCCACAGATGCCTTTTCGGCTGTTTGCACTAAGTTAATTTATACATATAAACCTGCAGTATTTCTCTTGGGGTCAACAGAGGTTGGCCGTGATTTGGCGCCGCGTGTTGCCTGTCGGGTGAAAACCGGGCTGATAGCGGATTGCACTGGAATCTATTTTGCCGCTGATGATAAACAGCTTATCTGGACGCGTCCCGCCTATGGGGAGGCTGTCGTAGCGGAGGTTGTTTGTCCGGAACGCCGTCCTCAAATGGGAACGGTCCGGCCGCAAGTCTTTGAGCTTCCGGTAAGAGACGCTTGTCGGTTGGGTGAAATCATTCAAGTAGATAGTCCGGTTCGTTTTAACGAGATTCGTACATTGATTGTAAAAACTCTGGAGGAACAATTCAGAAATAATTCGTTAAAAGAAGCGGACATAGTCGTTGCAGGTGGACGAGGAGTTGGGAATGTAAAACAGTTTTTGTTGATAGAGACGCTGGCTAAGAAGTTAGGCGGTGTGGTGGGGGCCTCGCGGGCCGCCGTAGATGAGGGCTGGAGTGACCCGGCCTGTCAGATAGGACAAACGGGTCAGATTATTAAACCGAAATTATATATTGCCTGCGGAATTTCCGGATCCGTGCACCATCTTGCCGGAATTGCGGCGGCAAAGACGGTTGTGGCGATAAACAAAGATCCTAAAGCGCCTATTTTTAAGCGGGCTCATTATGGGATAGTCGGTGAGGTCGAACAAGTTATTCCTGCCTTAATTGAACAACTATCCTGATTTGTCATCGATATGTTCGCAATATTTCCGGTAAAAAGGGGAAGTAAGCAGGAATACTGTTTACTATGGAGAAAAGCATTTTATATATTTAGTTATTCAGCTAGCTAAGCTGTAATTGGTAGGAGGCGGCAATATGTGGATAGCCATATATATAGCAGCTAATCGCGCTCAGGCCGAGATGTTAAAAAATTTGTTGTGCAACGAAGGCATTCTTGCTAATGCCAGACCCACCGGAGTAGCATCAGCCCTCGGTGATGGGATGTACGAAATATTAGTATTAGAATCGGAAGCGGATGAAGCTCATGCCGTTCTCTGTCAACATGCGGTGAAATAATTAAAGAATATTTTTAGTGCGAATAGTTTGAGATTTTTACGTTAAAGATTACTTGAGGAGAGTGTGTATATGTTAAAAAAGACAAAGATTATCTGTACAATGGGACCGAGTACAGAAAAGGCCGGTATTTTGGAAAATATGATGGAAGCGGGAATGAATGTCGCCAGATTCAATTTTTCGCATGGCAACCATCAGGAACATGCCGAACGTATTCAATATGTGCGTGCAACGGCAGCAAAAACCGGTAAGACGATTGCTTTGCTGTTAGATACAAAAGGGCCTGAAATGCGCCTGGGTATGTTTGCCGAAGGTAAAGTAAAATTAGTTGAAGGACAAACCTTTGTCCTGACAAGTGAGGAAATTCTGGGGACTACGGAACGGGCTATGGTTAATCACAGCATGCTGCCGCAGGAAGTTTCTCCGGGCAACCAAATCCTTTTGGCCGACGGCCTGGTTTGTCTCAATGTGGAGGCTGTTAAAGGAAACGATATTATTACCACCGTACTGAACTCCGGTGAAATCGGCGACCGCAAAAGAGTGGCTGCTCCCGGCGTAAGCCTTAATCTGCCGTTCTTATCCGACAAGGATGTTTTGGACATTCAATTCGGTATTGAACAAAATATGGACTTTATCGCCGCTTCTTTTGTACAGCGGGCGGCTGATGTGCTTGCTATCCGCAAGGTGCTGGAAAATGCCAAAGCGCAGATGGATATCGTTGCGAAAATTGAAAATGCGGAAGGCGTAAAAAATATTGATGAAATATTGAAAGTTGCCGACGGCATTATGGTGGCTCGCGGTGATTTGGGTGTGGAAATTCCGGCCGAAGATGTTCCGGTAGTGCAAAAACGTATCATTGAAAAATGCAATAAAGCTGGAAAACCAGTTATTACGGCTACCCAAATGCTAGAGTCCATGATCAATAATCCGCGTCCTACCCGGGCGGAAGCCAGTGATATTGCCAATGCCATTATGGATGGCAGCGATTGCATTATGCTCAGTGGCGAAACCGCACAGGGCAAGTATCCGGTGGAAGCGGTGGAAACCATGGCCCGTATTGCGCTACGTATTGAGGCCGCTTTGAATTATTCCTCCATTTTGTTGGCCAAGGGAATTGTACCACAGCGTACAACTACCGATGCAATCAGTCATGCAACCGTACAAATTGGTCATGAGCTGGGGGCGGCGGCCATCATTACCTCCACTCAGTTCGGTCACACGGCGCGGATGGTGTCCAAGTACCGGCCGTCGGCCAATATTGTTGCCGTAACGCCTTTTGAAAAGACCATGCGCCGGCTTATGCTGTTGTGGGGCGTTATTCCGGTACTGGGGGTTACCTCTGAAAACAGTGATGAAATGGTAAATAATGCGGTGCAGTACGCATTGGCCGCCGGTGCGGTTAACGATGGTGATTTAGTAGTTTTGACCGCCGGTGTTCCAGCCGGTATGACCGGTACGACCAATATGATCAGGGTTCATATCGTGGGCAATATTCTGCTCCGCGGCACAGGCATCGGACAAAAGGCAGTTACGGGAAGAATCTGCATTGCCACCTCGATCAATGACGTTCAAAATAAATTGCAGCCCGGTGATATTCTGGTTGTCCATAGCATTGATGAAGAAACCGCACCTTATGCTTCGAAAGCTGCTGCTATTGTGGCTGTGGAAGGCGGACTCACCTCGCAGGCCGCCATTGTTGGCATTAGCTATAGTATACCAGTGATTGTCGGTGTAGATGGTGCTACCGACCGCTTGCACGATGGTTCGACCGTTACGGTGGACGCTGGCAGGGGACTGGTATTCCAGGGAGAAATAAACGCACGATAAAAGTAAACTAAGTAATAGATTGTCAGCCCGGAATTTGGTTTCGGGCTGACTCTTTAGTAAAGAGAATCTGATGAGGGTGGGGGCGGTTATGTCGGCCGTGTGGATAGTAGCATTGCTATGCAGCGTTTTTACAGTTTGTTTTATTGCGCTCTTCTACATACGGTTTATGCGTTTGGAACGGCGTATAGAACGTGTGGCAGCAGCGCTGTCTGGTAAAAAAACGAAACGGCAAGTCTCCCGAAGTTTGTCTAAAGTTTACGGCTTTATTAATGAAGGCATGATCAGGGAGAATGATATTATTGTCTATAAGGCTGCGGAATTGCTCAAGACAGCCTATGCAGAAGGGATGCTACGCAGTGATGAGCCTATCCGCTTGATGGGTATTGTTGTCAAGGCAATTCATGCCGGTCGGTATAATGCTGCTGCTGCTTTACTGAATACCTTCCGCCCCATGCTTTTGCAGTTGCCGGCGCAGCATTTTCCGGTGATTGCGGAGCAGTTTGTATTGATTGCAGTCGTTGCCTTTCGTGCTAGGCAACATTTTTTTATTTCCCGCATTGCGGATTATGTATTTTTCATTTTGCAAAATAAAAGTCTTGTGAAGGCTAATGCCTCTCACATTTTTGATATTTTGCGGGTTTTGAAGGTGTTAGGTTTACTGGCTTTACGGCGAAAAGATTTTTCGTTATTTCGGGAAATCTGTAAATGCTGGAGTGAAAACCTGCTTACTTATGAAGAACATGAGGTTACACAGGCTGTTTTGCAGGTTTGGACAGCCTGGCTGCATCGGATTGTCAAAGTAGAAAACCAGGACATGTTTGATTTGATGGTAGAGGGAACCTGGCAACTTTTCCGGGCGGGGCGGCTAACCGATGAGGATATCAATTATTTGGTCTTGGAATGGCATAAGCAAGCGGGTATTGCTTGCTTGAATCCTTACAATCCGCTTGCTGTGGGAATTTTGCGGTTCATGTTACAACTGGCTGAAGCAAAAGCTGATTTGTCGCTTTGGACCTTAATCATCCGTCAGACGGCCCAAGTGATAAAAACAGCTATTGTCCAACGCAGTTTCAGGGATGCATTTTGTGTGTTTGTGCCCTTATTGGACGCGGGTCGTAAGCTTTTTATTATGGAAGTAAAATTTGGCGAATATTCCGATGGATTTCGTCAGCAGGTATTGTTCCAAATCCTGAAAGAATGCGTAATGCTGGTGGCTTATGTTGCGCGGCAGGATTACACTGTTTTGCAAGGAGAGTGCATCAGGCAACTCAGAGCGTGGTGGCTTGAGATTCCCGAGTATAGTGGGCGAAGAAAAACAATTTCAAAATTTTGTCAGCTTCTTTTTGCCTATTGGACTAAGACCCATCATAGACAGGCTAAAAAAGAGAGAACGGCAAACGACCCGCTCCTGGAACCGCAGTTCTTGACTGAACGAGAGAAGGAACTGTTCTTTTTTCTAAGGAGCTACTGATTAATTCGCACTGAGCGTCCTGAAGGATCTTTTTCCGTTTGGCTCTGTCAGCAAAACCTTGCAACTGCAACAGCCCAATGATTCCTGCAGTTTTGCTTGCTTGCCAGATAAAAAATCTCTAATCAGGCCGGCAAGATCATTAAATCAGCGGTTCCTAAAATAAAAAAGCTTGGCCGGTCTGGACCGCCCCAGGAAAGATAGACACAAAAGAGAAAAGCCAATCGTAGAATATCTTTGTGTTAAGCCGACTGACGCCGTTTTCGGATGGCGTCAGTCGGTAGTTGATTTGGAAACGCTCGAAATTGTAAAAATGGATGTAGTCGTCAATCAGTTCCTGAGCCTGTGTTAAGGTTTGGATCTTCTGGCGGTGAATGCACTCTGCTTTGAGAATAGAAAAGAAGTTTTCAGCCATAGCATTATCGTAAGGATTTCCTCGTCTTGACATGGAGGGCATAATGCCATATTCTTTAGTCAGGTTGAAATATGCTTGTGAGGTGTATTGAAACCCCTGGTC
>NZ_FODY01000031.1:0-37618 GCF_900110485.1 Propionispora vibrioides
TCCTTTCGGAGAGCGGCAGGGTCTCCCAAGTTCACACGGAGTAATGGTGTGTAGCATGCCAAGACCTTCGATCCCGGGGCGCCAGACTTAACTCGCCTTTATCGCTAAGCCCAGTATTGTCTTCTGCTCGTCCCATACATCGACCTTTCCCTTTAGGAATTTCGGGATTCTACATCTTCAGCTTTCGCTTTCGGCCTACTACCTTTCCTACCTACGCTTAGACCTGGCGTTACCGCTTCAGTCCCAAGGCTGGATACAGAGTGGCTGGCTAGACCTTCTCTGGCGGGATTTCCACCCGCTTTACTCCGTGCGCTTCTTGGCGCACGGGACGGTTCGTTTGATTCAGAAACTTATTGTGATTGCACGAATCAATTAGTGTGTGTAATTATCCTACCAAAGTGTGTAATCTCTCTTACTGCTACTCAACCGGTTATCCGTAGTCTTTTTAGTTCTTAGCAAGAACATCCCAGGGCTCTACTTTACAGCCTTACGGGCAAATAATTAATAATTCCCACAAGCCATGTTCTGGCATGAATTTTGCTTAAATTTATTATTGCCATATAAGTGCGATATTTTTATAGAAAGGGATGATTGCTAACATCGCTGTTTACCTAAGCCAAGATTATATTCGAGGGAGGATTTGTCGTGAGAAAGTGGACACTTTTACTGTTAACTCTCGTAGTTTCCGTCTTCATTGCGTTTCCGGTGGCTGCTCAAAATAGCAGCATCTCGCCGAAGGTGATCGCTTATCTGGCTGCCTGGACAAACTGGTCAGCTCAAAGTTTTGACGCTAACAAGCTGACACATATTAATTTGTCCTTTGCCAGAATCGAAAATGGGAAAATCGCCAATACAGTCATTGATGGCAAGGCTGTAGGCGATGCTCACTATGCTGAACTACAAAAAATGAAAGAGAAAAACCCCAACCTCAAAGTGCTGATTGCCGTTGGCGGCTGGGGTGGTGACGGCTTTTCTGATGCGGCGGCGACACCGGAGGCCCGGGAAATCTTTGCCCAAAGTGCGGCGGATTATATCCAGCAGTATAATATCGACGGTATTGATATGGACTGGGAATATCCTGTTAACGGCGCCTGGGGAACCATTAAAAGCAGGCCGGAAGATAAACAAAACTTCACTTTGTTAATGCAGGCTCTTCGTGATAAGCTGGACCTGCTGGAAGCCAAGACCGGCAAGCATTATCTTTTATCCTACGCCGCTAATATCAGCCCCTGGTATTTGGATAATACCGAACCGGCTAAGCTGGCAAGCATCGTAGATTATGTGAATCTGATGACCTATGATCTCCATGGCGGCTGGGAGGCACAAACAGGGCACCATACACCTCTGCTAAACAGTATCTATGACCAAAGCGGTATTGGCGGAAGTATGGACGGCGTACTGCGCTACTTACACAGTGGCTTTACTTCGGACAAGATCAACCTGGGAGTGGCCTTCTATGGACGTTTCTGGCCAGGTGTTGACAACAAAAATCATGGTTTATACCAAAAAGCGTCCCAGCAAGGGGCCGGCGATATAAAGTACTGTGACCTAGTAGCAAAATACAATGCCGCCAATGGTTTTGTCCGCTATTGGGATGCCAGCGCGCAAGCACCTTATCTGTTTAATGCCAGCAAAGGGATCTTTGTAACCTACGATGATCCCCAATCAATTAAAGCCAAGGCTGACTTTGTTAAAAAATATGAACTAGGCGGCATCTTTACCTGGGAACTCAGCAGTGATAAAGACGGCGTCCTTTTAACAAGCATGTATAGCGTTACAAAATAAATGATGTGGAAAACTCCTGCTAATTCCCTCGGGAATTGGCAGGAGTTTTTTTAAGTCGTTATCGGATTTTCCAACAGTCCGCAACAGCGCCCTAATTTCGCCGGGCGAAACCGACAAATTTGAATTTATCCGGCCGGTGCCTTGATTCGGTGTATTGGAACAACGTCATATCTTCCAAATAGGTATAGTTTTTCACTACCACGATCATGTTATAATTCTCAAAATCCAGATATTTCCGGTCTTCCTGGGTAGCTTGCTGCACAGTGACTTCTTTCTGGGCAAAGCCGATTTTGAGTCCCAGCTTGGTTTCCAGATGCTCATAAATGGAATCCTCACAAATGGCCTGCGTCAGTTTAGGCACATACCGGGCATCAAGAAAATCCTTATCCAGAATGATCTTTTTCCCGCCGATCTGCCGTACCCGGACCGCCTTCCAGACCTCAGCCTGCTCCGGCAATTTCAGTTGTTCTCTGATAAACTCGTCAGCTGGGATCTTTTCCAGTTCCTTTACCAACGTGCGGCATTTTTCCGTCATTTTTTGCGCCAGCTCTTTAAAACTGGTCAGACCCGATACGGGGAAGCTGAGTTTATTGATATCCAGAGCAAAAGAACCCTTCCCCTGGATTCTTTGTATATACCCGTTCTGCTCCAGCAAATGGAGCGCTTTTCTGACGGTGTCCCGCGAAGCGCCATATTCGCCAATCATTTCGGTTTCCGACGGCAGTTTGCTGCCGGCAGCAATTTCGCCATCTTCAATTTTCGCCAGTATTTCATGATAAATACTGATATATTTACTATCCATACACTAATCACCACGAATATTGTAACATCGTGCCAATTATTTCACAAGATGATAGACTATGGACTCGTAGGGCCGCAAGACTACCTTTTTACAGTCCCTGCCGGCATCGCCGTAATTGGTTATCAATATGCTGCTCTTGTACCGGCTGATCTCGATATCGTCAGGCAAAGTAAACACCGTTTCCCGGCCATAGAAATTGTTGATAACCAGCAGTTTTTCATTCTTATATTCCCGCAGATAGGCAAATATCTGGTCATGCTCTTCCAGAATAGGCTTATATTCCCCATAGGCAATAATATCATATTCTTTTCTTAGTTTGATCAACTGCCGGTAGTAGTGAAAGACCGAACCCTTTGCCTGCAAATCATTTTTCACATTGATTTCGGTATAGTTTTGATTGACGTTAATCCACGGTGTACCGCTGGTAAAGCCGGCCTGGACGCTATCATCCCATTGCATGGGAGTACGCGAATTATCCCGCGATTTAGCCTGCAGCACACGAATGATTGTTTGGTCCTGCCAGCCCTCTTGCTTGAGCAGGGCGTAACGATTGATGGACTCCACATCCCGGTACATTTCAATAGCGTCAAAATAAGGATTGGTCATGCCAATTTCCTCACCTTGAAAGATATACGGCGTACCCCGCATGAAATGAATGGTGGTAGCCAGCATTTTGGCTGACTCTTTACGGTACAGCCGGTCATCGCCAAACCGGGATACGATCCGGGGCTGATCATGATTGCACCAGAACAAGGCATTCCAGCCGTTTTCCTCCTGCATGGTAACCTGCCACAGGTTTAGGATTTGTTTTAATTGCTTAAAGTCAAAATCCATGAGCGCCCACTTTTCGCCGTCTTTATAATCAACCTTTAGATGGTGGAAACTAAAAACCATGGATAACTCTTTTTCTGCGGGATTGGAATAGCGGATACAATTATCCAGTGAGGTGGAGGACATTTCTCCCACTGTTATGACATCTTCAGACTGGCCAAAGGTCTCCCGGTTTAACTCCTTCAAATATTCATGTATCTGCTGTCCGTCGGCATAAAACCGTCTGCCGTCACCTTCGTTGTCATCCTGGTACACATCGGGTTTGGAAATCAAATTAATTACATCGAGCCGGAAACCCTTGACACCTTTTGCCAGCCAAAACCGCACAATATCAAAAATTTCTTGCCGAACCGTTTCATTCTTCCAGTTCAAGTCGGCCTGGGTTATATCAAACAGGTGCAGATAATAGGCATTATGCTCTTTTACATACTGCCAGGCCGGACCGCCAAATTTAGATTGCCAGTTCGTCGGCTCGCGTCCTTCCTTCGGCTCCAGGAATATATAGTAATTCTTATACCGTTCGTTCCCGGCCAGGGCCTGCTTAAACCAGTGGTGTTCGGTGGAGGTGTGATTAAACACCATATCCAGCATGATCTCAATATCCAGTTTCTTCGCCGCCCGGACTAATTCCTCAAAATCAGTCATGGTGCCAAAGGTCTCATCAATAGCACAATAATCGGCCACATCATAGCCGTTGTCTTTTTGCGGCGATACATAAAAGGGATTTAGCCAGATATATTCCACACCTAATTGTTTCAAATAATCCAGTTTTGCCGTTACGCCCGGTAAATCACCGATGCCGTCGCCATTGGAATCCTTGAAGGATTTAGGATAAATCTGATATACAACACTTTTTCTGAAATCTTTCATATTGCCATAACTCCTCTCACACCCCAACAGGAGGGCCCGTAGAACCCTCCCGCGTTAGCTAGCTGGTAAGCCGCTTCTTAGCTCCGGCTACTTTACCGGTATTCCACCGGTATTCTGCAGTTTTGCCGAATACCGGGTTTTCCCCAGGGCTACTGTCAGAAGGAACGGTACAACCACTGCAACTACCATGGCCAGGAAAAAGATGACCATAAACTGGGGTTTAATTGATAATATGCCGGGCAAACCGCCAACCCCGATGGAGTTGGCCATAACACCGGAGCCTACAGAAATCACGGCGGCAAAAGCCGAACCGGTCATGGCGCAGAGGAACGGAAAGATATATTTTAAATTGATACCGAACATGGCAGGCTCGGTTACGCCCAGATAACACGACACAGCCGCCGGAATAGATACCTGCTTTTCCTCTTCATTATGCCTGTTCAGATAGATCATTCCCACAACAGCCGAGCCTTGAGCAATATTGGACAGGGCAATCATGGGCCATAAATTGGTTCCGCCAAACTGGGCCATGAGCTGCAAATCAATGGCATTGGTCATGTGGTGCAGGCCGGTAATGACCAGCGGCGCATAGGTAAAACCAAAAATCGCGGCAAACAGCCAGCCAAAGGAAGAAGTAAGTCCGGCGTATACTACGCTGGAGATGACTTTGCCAATGGCCCAGCCAATCGGTCCTAACACAGTATGGGCCACCAGAACGGTAGGTACGAGTGCCAGAAAGGGAACCACGATCATCGATACGTATTCGGGAACCACCCGCCGGACATTCTTTTCCAGTATGGCTAATAAAAAGCCTGCTAAAATAGCCGGGATAACCTGGGCCTGATAACCGATCATTTGTACCTTGGCAAAACCAAAGTTCCAAAAGGGAATTTTATCAGCCGGAGTACCGACAACGGCATAGGCATTTAATAACTGGGGAGATACCAAAGTAAGACCTAATATAATGCCAAGTATTTGTGTTGTCCCCATCTTTTTCGAAATAGACCAGGTAATGCCGACAGGCAAAAACATAAAAATAGCTTCGCCGATCAGCCATAAGAAGGAATGAACGCCGGCCCAAAACTGGGATTGCTCCACAATGGTCTTGGTTCCGTCCTCTAACAGCTTTATATCGCCGATGACATTACGAAATCCCAGGATCAAGCCGCCTACTACCAAGGCCGGGATAAGCGGCGAAAAGATTTCCGCCAAATTGGCCAGCAGCCGCTGCATCACATTCATATTATGTTTGGCTGCACTTTTGGCCGCTTCTTTGCTAACACCATCGACACCGGCAACTTTTACAAATTCATTATAAAAGGCCAATACATCATTTCCTATAATTACTTGAAACTGTCCGGCCTGGGTAAAGGTTCCCTTTACGGATACCAGCTTGCCAATCTTATCTACGTCTGCCTGCTGTGGATCCTGCAAGACAAAGCGTAGTCGTGTCGCACAATGAGTCACTGCCGCGATATTTTCTTTCCCGCCGATTAGTTCCAGCAGTTGTTTTGCATCGGAATTTTTACTCACGCAAATTCCCCCTATGTAGTTTTTCCCTAAATCCTACATTGCCCAACTTGTTCAGCCTGCAAGCAATGATCACCAAAACTCATACGTATAAGTTGTTGCTTCTATTGTAACTTGTACGTATAAGTAAGTCAACGCTTTTTATTAAGAATTTAGCCACTAGTCAGAAAACTTTTCCTTATCTTTGCCACCAATGATCCTGCGCTGAGAATATCCTACTATTCCCTTTAAAGCACTCCCATTTTTTTGGCCCTTCCCGCAAAACTGCACAAATACAAATGGCCTGGATCGTTGCAACGATCCAGGCCGCTCTCTAAAGCTTGCTAAGTTGATTTACGACCACTGAATATGCTCGGCCACCTGAGCCTCCGGATTTAAGACAACATCCTTCAATGCCCATTTTTTGAATTCCTGATAGCCGGTGCGGTCTACAATATACCCGACATGTTCTTTACCGCCGGGAGCTTCTTTGTCGATATATTCATCAATATAAGCATAGGTATTTTTCAGGATCTTCATGATGCTGCCTTCATCAACCCAGCGGATGAAAGGTCTGGCAAGCCGGGGATCCCGTTTGCCGGTACGTCCCATGATAACCAGTTGAAATAACTTAACAACACTCCGGGTCCAGGCACCGGAAGGACATTTACCGACGCATTCTCCGCAGCCAATACAGCGTTCCTTATCTCTGACTACTTTGTAGTTTTCAAAGGTCAGCACCCCGGCCGACCGTTTCTTGCAATTTTTCACACACGACTGGCAGCCAATACACCGGTAGGCATCGTATTGCGGTTCATTCATGCCGATAATCCCGAAATCATGCATTCTGGCTTTAATACAGTCATTGGGGCAGCCGGTCAGGGCGATCTTCACATGATAATCGTTAGGGAAAACAGCCTGTTCAATCCGTTTGGCAAACGCCGTCGTATCGTATTGGGCGAACGGACATACCCGGCTGCCGATACAGGCGGCAATATTTCTGGTGCCTGCCGCCGGGTACCCGGTCAGAGGGCTATCCTGATTGATGTCCAGCCCTTCAATCAGCTCTTGAATAGCCTGGTTGACTACCGGCATGTTCTCCATGGCAATGCCCGGAATCTCAAACCCCTGTCTTGTCGTGATATGCACCGTACCATTGCCATAGGTTTCGGCAATCTCCCGGATAGTGGTCAGATAATGAGCATCCAGATGACCGCCCGGCACTCTGAGGCGCACGGCAGTTTTATAGCGTTCTTTCGTAACCCGGAAAGCATTTTTCTTTAGCTCTTTGGTTTTAATATCCATGCTTAGTCCGCCCTCCCTTAATCGATCAGAGTTTTGGCCTTAGTATAGTTAAATACCGGGCCTTCCAGGCAAATATACGTATCATCTATTTTGCAATGGCCACATTTTCCCACGCCGCAGCACATCTTCCGTTCATAGGACACCCAGAGATTTTCCTCCCTGATTCCCTGCCGCAAAAACTCAGCTACGGTAAACTTAATCATAATCGGCGGCCCCACCACAATGACCTGCGCCGCTTCTTTATTTAAGAATTTGATCTCTTTTATATATTGCGTAATCAATCCGGTCTGTCCCTGATAGGTTTCATCCTCCGCCTTATCTACCGTCAAAGTCACCTGCAGCGTCTGCTCCCATTTTTTGAAATCATCGCGAAACAGAATATCCTGGGGTGACTTGAAGCCGGCAAGCAATGTAAACGACGGCGTTTCATCCCTGTGGGCAGCAAAATGATCCACAATGGCTTTTACCGGTGCCAGCCCCGTTCCACCGGCAGCAACAATTACCTCACACCCCTGATATTGCTCTATCGCAAAGCCATTGCCATAAGGGCCGCGCAAAAACAGAGTATCCCCCTCCCGCAATTCATGAATGGTATTGGTTACCGCTCCCACCCGGCGGATGGTCATCCCGATATAATTCTCGCCAATATCACTCACGGAAATAGGAGCTTCCCCGTATTTGGGTAAAGACACTTCGAAAAACTGGCCTGGCTTTACCGGGCCGGCATATTCCATATGAAAGGTAAAATCAATGTCGGTATGGGGGATGATCTTAATGATCCGCGACTTGAAAGGCAAATAAGGATTGGTCATCATTCCGGCACCTCCTCAAGCTTACTCAGCTTATTCAAGCAATGGGCAAAGGAAATATACTCGGGGCAGGCATCGTCACAACGGCCACAGCCCACGCACATAGGCTGGCCAAACCGCTTTTGATAGTCATATACCTTATGCAGGACTCTAAACCGCATGCGGTCGCCCTGAGTTTTCCGGAAGCCATGTCCGCCGGCCATGTCGGTATAGCCGTCAACCATACAGGAAGCCCACACCCGGCGCCGTTCGCCGGCATTGCGGTTCTCTTTGTAAAAAATATCCTGCATGGAAAAGCAGCTGCAAGTAGGGCAAACAAAATTGCAGCGACCACAGCCAATACATCGTGACGAATACTCCTGCCACACTGGCGAGGAAAATATCTGCTGATCCAGTGCTGCCGGCAGCTTCACTGCCTTCTTGTTCTCCGTGACAAAATCCGGCTCCAACTCCAGCGTCTCGGCACCGGCAAAACCGTTCAGCGCCGGATTTTTTACGCCCACATATACGGTATCACCCGCGGGCCGCACAAACAGGTCATACCCGGCAGCAGTATTCGTTCCCATACTCACGCAAAAACAGTTGTCAAAGCCTTGCTCCGGGCATTCCATCAGGCAAAAGTGGATTTTTTCCCGCAGTGCCCGGTAGTAAGGATCGGCCGGACCATTTTGAAGATACATAGCATCAAGACGTTTCATTGCGTGAATGTCACAGCTTCGCACAAACAACAGTATCTTTTTATCGCTGATTTGAGGTTCATTCCAATGGTCTTCGGTAAAGTAGAACAGCGTCTGCGTAATCGGCAGCACCACTTCTTTGGCTGAGAAGCTGGCCTTTCGTTCAAAGCAAACCTCGGATAGCCTGCTTATCTCCTGATATCGTATGGAATCGGTATCCGTATATGTCCCTTTTCCGGCCAACATGACCGGCGCAAAAATCAGATACTCCTTTTTTAGCTCCTGCAGATATTGATCAAACGCCGCCAAGGATACTTTGTACGCCACAACCATTTCCCCCTGTCTTTAATTTTTTCTGGCAATATACCAGTAGGAATAGCCGATAACCAACGCTCCGCCAATCACATTGCCCAGCGTAACCCAGACTATATTGTAGATAAATCCGCCGACCGACACACCGGCGGCTCCTGGAGCTAACAGAGCCGCAGTCAGCAAGGTCATATTGGCCACGCTATGTTCAAAACCGCTGGTAATAAAGGCAAACAGACACCAGAATACCATAATAAGTTTGCCCGTCTCCTCCTTCATACGAAAGGAGCACCAAATCGCCAGGCAGACCAGCGCATTGCACAAAATACCCCGGATAAACAGTTGCAGCCAAGGCAGCGACATTTTTGCCTGGGCGGTCTTGACAATAAAAGCTTCGGTACTGCCGCTGAGCAGTCCGGAATAAGCAAACAGCCCGGCCAAAACAATCGATCCCAGCAAATTGCCGGCAAAACTGAATAGATAAATACTCCAAACCTCGCGGACGGTTACTCTTTTTTCCAGACGGCCGATTGCCATGACCAGGTTGTTCCCGGTAAAAAGCTCTGAACCGGCCATGATGACCAGGCTCAAGGCAATGCCAAAAGAAAGTCCCATAATCAGTTTGACCGATGCCGCTTGCGCCTGACTGAGCAGACCGCCAATCGTAAAAATAAGTAAAATTCCAAATCCCACATACATACCGGCTAAGGCTGACGAAAGGATATAGCGCCCTTTGGCCGCTTTTAATAAGGCCGCTTTCGCCTCAGCCGCTCCGGAAATTTTGGCAATTTCTTCATAGTACATGACCGCTCCTCCGTTACCATCAAATTGTCTGAATTAATAGAATTTATTTTACTACAAAAAAAGAAACCGGGCTGTGACGTGTATCACAACCCGGCCCGTATGCCGTACAGATTATTTAGAATTCTTCATTGCTCAGATGGCATCCACCGCTATTTTCACAACCACTTTACGTACCCGGCCGGTCTTGTCGCCAAGACTACAGTTAGGACGGTGCACATCCCAGGGAAAGAAAATGGCAAACATCCCCGGCAAAAGAGTCAGGTCTGTCTCGTCCGGAATCTGGCGGTAAAAGATGACATCCCGTTCTGCCAGGCAATCCTCATCCACTTCCCGGGCCTGTTCCAAAGGAGCTACGCCGATCATTTCTGCGCCGGAGCAGACATATTGTATATCTATATATTTTTTGTGCGCCTCCGGCCGGCGCTTATTTTTCGGTTCGGTTTCATATTCGGCAATGGACGCATAAATCCGGTCTTGTTCAATTTCATGACGTCCCAAAGCCAGGTTTGCCAGATCGGCTTTCCCGAGAAAGTTCAACCCGGTTTGCAGTGCCGCCGGGTACAGCGGCATTTCTTGTTTGATATTGGATATATAGCCAACAAGCATGCTGTTGCCTCCTGCTTTCCTCGGGAACCACTGATTTATTCACACTGCGCATCCTGGCGGATCTTTTTCCGTCTGGCTGCGTCAGTAAAACCTTGAAATAGCCCAACTATTTTTGCGGTTTCACTTCCTTGCCAGACGAAAAAATCTCTCACCAGACTGGCCGGTTCATTAAATCAGCGGTTCCCTTGATTATTCTACTCCTTCACGGATGCGTAGATGTCTTCTACCAGCTTGTCCAGTTCCGCTTCTTGCGATTCCTTCAATGAGGACTTGATTTCAAAGGGAGAACCGATCAGCTCCATGTTCTTCATTTCCTCAATGATTTTAAGCATCACTTTGCCGGCCATACTAGCCCAGGTATGGTTGCTGACCACGGCCACTTTCCGGTTTTGCAATTGCAACCCGGCCATTTCATGCAGCAGCGATTCCATCACATAGTACAGCCCCATATTGTAGGTTGGCGAACCGATTACCAGATGGCTGTATTTCCAGACATCAGCAATAATATAGGACGGGTGGGTCTTCGACACATCATACATGCGCATATCACAGACGCCTTTTTGCGCCAGCTTGTTGGCGATAACATTCATCACGTTTTCCGTGTTGCCGTACATCGAGGCATAGACAAGCACCACGCCCTTCTTCTCAGGCTCATATTTACTCCAATGCTCATATTTATCCAATATATATGGCAAATCCTTACGCCAGATCGGGCCATGGAGCGGGCAAATCATGCGAAGATCCAAAGCGGCCGCTTTTTTCAGCACCGCCTGTACCTGGGCGCCGTACTTGCCGACAATATTGGCATAATAGCGGCGGCTTTCGGCCAAATAGGCCGAGTCAAAATCAGCCTGGTCGCTGAAAATATTGCCGGACAGCGCACCGAACGAACCAAAAGCGTCGGCAGAAAACAGAATTCCTTCACTTTCCTCATAGGTAAACATAACCTCCGGCCAATGCACCATCGGCGCAAAAATAAACCGCAGCGTATGCTTGCCTAAATTGATCGTATCGCCTTCCTTAACCTCCAGGTAGTTTTCCCTTTTGTCAAAGGTATAAAACTGCTCCATAAATTGAAAGGTCTTTTTATTGCCTACGATTTTCACATCAGGATAACGACGGGTAAGCTCGCCGATATTGGCGCAGTGATCCGGCTCCATATGATTTATAACCAGATAATCCAAATTGCGTCCTTGCAGCACATGCTCGATATTTTCCAAATACAAGGCGCTGATGGCCGAGTCCACCGTATCCAGCAGTGCCGTTTTCTCATCCATGATCACATAGGAATTATAAACCACCCCGTTAGGCAACGGAAACATGTTTTCAAACCGTTCCAGTCTTCTGTCGTTACCGCCCACCCATACAATCTGGGGTGTAACCTGTTGTACACAATGCATGATCCTGCCTCCTCCTCCAACTCAGGTAAACAAATGTTTTTCAGCAACTTTTTTCTTATTGTATCATATCAATATAGTTTATTCAAAAGTAAACCTTTAGCGGAACCACTAAACCACCACCACTCACTCGCCTCCCAGAATGCGCTGATGAATGGTCATGATTTTTTGCCCGTAAGTCGTGCCGGGTACGGCCCAGCGACCGTTTAAGTCGGTCCAGCTTACCGCCTGGGCAAAATTGGCCGACCGGCGCACCAGCTCATAACGGGGATCCACAATGTCGGTAACCGGCCGGCGAGTTGCCGTATAGGCAACCAAATGTTGGATTTGCGCCCGCACACCAATCTGCGCTGTTTCAAACCAGGCTCCCTTGACTCCGCCGCCGGTCGTACCCAACCCGCAATAGTTATTCTGCAGCGGCACCACATCGCCGCCATAACGGAAATTGCCAGTTTCATGCAAGGCCTGGGCAAAGGCGACATCCGGCCGGATTCCTTCGCGTGTCGCTTCTTCATAGTAATAGGCTACTAGTTGCCGCGGTGACACCGTCAACAGGGGCAGCGGATTGCGCCGCAGCAGATATTGCAAGCACTGTTCCTGCGTCGCCATAGCCGGCCCCATAATGGACAGGGCCAGCGGCACCGTCCGCAGTCTGATTGACAGTGACGGCAAATCATAGTTAAACGTACCGCCGGCTGCTTCGGCCATTGGTACTGTCAGCAACATAGCCAGCAGCATAAAAACCAGTTTCTTTAGCATAAACCCTCCTTAGACAGCATAATATCATCATCACTTGTACTGTTGTTTCGACATAAAAAGAGCCAACTCCTGTCTGAACAGAAGTTGGCTCTTGGTCCACCATTTTAAAGTTCGGTCGCTGTACTTAATATCTGAGCCCGTTTGGCACTGCGGCTTTTGCAATAACCGATAACCGACGAAATCACAATAACAGCCAGTACCGAATACAGCCCCCGCAACAGCCCGGCGGCATAAACACCGGACAGCACCACAATACTGTCGAAAACGCAATTGGTATAGCCGGGATTCCAATTATATTTTTGCTCTAAATATAAGGCCAGGATATTGGCGCCGCCCAGTGAAGAACGATTTTCAAACAGAATTGCCAAACCTAAACCAGCCAAACCGCCGCCCAGCGTAGCTCCGATCCAGGGAGCTACGGCAAAACCGTTAAACAGCCAATGTTCCAGTCCACCGGTGATACAAGACAGAAGCGTAACAGCCGCAAAAGTCGCCAGCGTAAAATTCCAGCCCATTCTTAGTACCGCGAAGGTATAGAAAGGAATATTAATCACAAAAAATGTGGGGGAAAAAGGAATTCCCATCAAATAAGACAAGCTCAGGGAAAGCCCCGCCGTACCGCCAATGACCAGATGGGCATGGGCTAACAACAACGTTCCGATCCCGGTAATCAAACAACCCAATATAATACTAATCACTCGATTCACTATTTCAGTCCCCTTATTCGCAGTCAAACCGCTTTATCAGTTATGAAATAAATGATAGAATAATATTGCCTGTTTTAATATATTAAAACGAATGAAATAGACCATATTGGTTATCACTTTGCATAAAAAGCAACAGTAATTTCTCCATTTTAGAAAGGATGTCTTTATGGATGCTTTAGATATTCGTCTGTTGAAACTTTTGCAGGACGATGGACGCATAACGGTCAGCCAATTGTCACAGGAACTGGCCTTGAGCCGTCCCAGTGTCTCGGAGCGGCTGCATCGCCTGCAGGAACAGGGAATCATCGCCGGCTTCACTGCCCGGGTTTCCCCGGCTGCCGTAGGGCGTACCATTCTACTGTTTATCCAGGTCAGCCAACTCCGCATGAATCCCCACGAATTTGAAAAATTTATCGAGGATCAGCCCTACATCCTGGAATGCCACCGGGTAACCGGCACTGTCAGTTATTTCATCAAGGCGGCCGTGGCCAATATGAACAGCCTGCAGCAATTGGTCGACCGTCTGATTGCCTTGGGCACGGTCAACACTTCCATAGTACTGTCTTCCCCTATTTCTCACCGTATTGTCCTGCCGGAAGATGTATAATAGTCCGCGGTCACAAAACAACCCTGACCGGCTGCCATACAGTATGGTCAAGCATCAGTCCCAGACTGTCCCTGGTGGTAACCTGCAGCAAGAAGAAGTCAGGTAACGGCTGCCGGTCAGTATAGGTTAGGCGAACTACCACATCATTGGGAAAACGCAAGATATCGCCCTCTGCCAAATCCGATTCGGCTGTGCTGAAACTAAACGCCTTGCGTTGCCGCCATACCCCCTGTCGCTCCCGCCCGAACGTAATAAGCGAAACCTGATAGGTATGCTGCCTTTCCGAATAATCCGGAATATGAAACCGCAGCCAAAGACGGTTTCCCTGCACCAAGCCACCGACGGCAGCTATTTTGGCGTTGCCTTCGATCACACCAAGCCAGTTAACACCACGGGAAGCAATCAAAAAGGACGGCTTATTAAGCCAGGTATTCAAACTGGTGGCATCCAGTACCGGCTCACTATTGATTTCCGGTATGCTGTTGCGGCCAAACAATTCATTAGAACGGATAAAACTCAAAAGCAAGCTCGACATAACCGGCACCTGAAGCTGGCTCGTGTACGCCTTGACCGCCTGCTCCTTAACCGTCATCGCTTGTGCCGACAAAGCCTGCACCTGCCACTCTGTTTCCCGATTTTTATAAAGTGGCCGTGGCGGCAACAGGGCTGCCTCTGGACGGTAGCCATGGGGAATAGGAAAGTCGCCCCGGTGAACCAGATAAGTGTCCAGCCTGGCGGTTGACGAAAGCTCCCCGCTGCCCTGCAAATGCATAAAGGCTGTGGCCGCAAACGCCCAAACGGCAGCGTGATCGGCATGTTCGTCAGCGGGATGTGGTGCCATAATTAGCGTGGGTTTAAAAGAACGCATCAGTTGTTCCAGGCCAGACAGTACATTTTCACCGGCGTAGGGCACCTTTTGCTGATAGCTATTGTCATACGGAGTGTACTCAGTATCCGTATAGCGGGAATGATATGGCCGGTTGCTATCCCAGTAATCCAGCCACAGGGCATTCAGACCTCTGTCGGGATAACCAAGAAAAGTGATCTGCTCCGGCTGCAGCCCCAAATAAGCTAATGCCCGTACTGTTTCTTTCTGCCGGACATAGCCGGACTCAACATAGTCGTCGGCCTTGAGAAACAACCGGTGAAACTGTCTTTCCACGGCAAATGTAAAACCGTCGCCGTTGGTGACCACCACCACCTGGACCGTACCGCCAGCCTGCAACACAGCCTGAATTAAACCTGCACAGCCCAGCGTCTCATCATCACAATGAGGTGCAATGACCAATAGCCTGGTCTGCTTCTGGACAACCGGAAAAGAAGACAATTGTAAAGAAGGCTCCGGTTTTTCCTGATAATAAAAATATCCGTAGCCACTACCCGCTATAAGAAGCGCAAGTACCAGCACGATCATCAATAACTTCGCTATATAGGCCCGCCGCATAAACCTTCCTGCCTCTAGTACTCTTCCACATTAAAAACTCTGCTATCTTTGCAGTCTTTTTACGCACTGCTTCGTTGTTGTCACCGTGCAGATTCTCAATCTGCACGGCTCCTCTGCCCCGCATTGCAAAAAAATCCTCACAAAAATTAGCGATAACTTTAACGCAGATGAGATACTCTAAGATATTCCTGTCAGTACATAGACCCACAGGACCCGTTTCTAGTATGACCAGCCATAGCCGCAATCTTGCATGCTGCGATTAATCCGTACATTTTATATAGAAGACGAAGAAATAAGGGTCGACTTACCATAATAAGACAAATTATTGCAAAAATACACCATAAAATACAATAAAAGGAGTTACGTTGTTTTTGTAGAATATGTAAAATGTTTGCCATTAATTAGGAGTAGGAGAAATTATGGATATTATACAATTGGCGGTAGTGGGCTCCTCAATTGGGACCATTTCGATTATCTTAGTATACATATACCTATATATTATATATCGTGAAACTTTTATGGGAATTTGGGCTCTCAGTTGGTTAATTTTACTTTCACGATACATTATTTTCGACACAGGACTACTGCCTTGGCGTCACTCATTTCTAGGTTTAACAATATATCAGTTACTCATTTTTATCAGTGTATTAATGTTTGTTCGAGGTACTCATATTTTTATAAATAAGTTCTTTAATAAATGGTGGATTTACGGAGCAATTATTGTTACTATCACAAGTATTTTTATAAATGCTTCGCATCTTCCTTTAGCATTTAAACTTCTACTCCCTATTTATGTATGTTGTTTCGTAGGCATTTGGCTAGGTCTTATCTTTATACGCCAAACCAACCTTCCAGGAATTGGTCGTTTAATCACAGGTTACGCCTACATATTCTGGAGCTTATTTAATTTAACAGCACCTTTCACAATCGGAGGAGTACAATTTCTCCCAATAGCGTATTCTATAGGTGGTATTTTACGCCTTACAATTGCAGCGGGAACTTTAATTGTATATTTTGAAAAAACCAGAACAGATTTAGTAAAACAAGAAACAATGTATCGTTTACTAACTGAAAACGCCATTGATATAATTTATCATTATCAGATTTTCCCAAAAGCCAAAATTCTATATCTAAGTCCTTCTGTTTTACAATTAACTGGTTATAGTTCAAACGAACATTATGCCGACCATACTTTATTTTATCGTCTTATTTATCCTGAAGATCAACCTCTATTTGATACATTTAAAAATAATATTCCTAAGTCTCTTTCAACACCTTTAGTGTTGCGAATCACACGAAAAGATGACACCATCCTTTGGATAGAACAAAAATGTGTTCCCATTTACGACGAAAATAATAGACTTGTCGCATTGCAGGGAATAGTTCGGGACATCACTACCAGAAAAAAATTAGAACAAATGTCATCTTTATTTGATCGGATGAATATGGTTGGCAGCATGGCTGCAACTGTTGCCCATGAAATCAGAAACCCGTTGACCACTGTCCGTGGTTATTTACAGGTTCTCGGAAGAAAAGAAAAATACCAAAACGATAAAGAAAAATTCACTTTGATGACTGAAGAAATAGACCGGGCCAATTCCATAATCAAAGAGTACCTTTCTTTGTCACGTGAAAAACTAATCAATCTAAAAATTTGTCCTCTTAACCACATTATCCAGTCTCTGTTTCCTCTAGTCCAAGCTGATGCCATATCCTCTAAAGTAGATGTTGTATTAGAACTTAGTAACATTTCCGATTTACTGTTGGACGAAAATGAAATACGTCAACTATTATTAAACCTCAGCCGTAACGCCATTGAAGCTATGACTAATGGTGGCAAACTCACTATCCGAACTTTCCAGCAAAAGACTGATATTGTTTTGTCTATCAGTGATCAAGGCACTGGTATCCCGTCTCACATTCTTGATAAATTAGGAACACCGTTTATTACTACTAAGGATACGGGTACCGGTTTAGGACTGCCAATTTGCTACCAAATAGCTCACAGACATAATGCCACCATCAAGATTGATACTGGACATACTGGTACTACATTTTTTGTATATTTCAATTCGGAAACATCATAAATTCAATTATTATAAATTTAATTATAAATTAACCCTTTTTCACGGATTCATTTCCTTGAAAAAGGGTCTTTTTATTTTTGTAAGTTTCGTTAGTTTCTACAATTTATTCCGTATTTTTACATTATTCCAAGGATTTCTTATTTTTCTCTCCGTATCCCCTAATAAGGAGGTGTTATCAATGAAAACATAAGTTTACCACGAAACTGACACTAATAACCATTTAGCAGAGGAGAGAGATGTTATGAAAAACGCCAATAACACAAACTTATCAATTAAGTCTATAAGTGAGGAAACAACCATCCAAATCTATGAGGCGGTTACGCCAAAAGAAAAAGAAACAATTTATCATTTCCGTTACCAAATTTATATTGAAGAGATGTCCAAAACTATTAAAGAGGTTGATTACTATAATCAACAGTTGCATGACGATTTAGACGATTGGGCTATTTTGTTATATGCTAAAATAGGATCAGAAATAGTCGGTACTGCACGAATCAATATCGGATCTTTTGGTGATTTCTCTAAAGAACTGACAAAATCTTTAAACCTACATATTTTTCAAAATTGCATCACCGATTATAGTTATAACATTGCTTTTCTTACTAAATTGATGGTCGCCGCCAATCATCGAAGTTCACCTGTATTATATTTACTCATAGGTAAATGCTATGAAATTTGCTGCACCAATCGGGTCGAATTTGGATTTGGTATTTGCAATTTCCATCTACCTCGCTTGTATGAACATATGGGCTTTCATCGATATACCAAAAACTTCACTCTTCCAGGGTATGGTTTGCAAATTCCTCTAGTCATGCTTGCAAATGATATTCAACATTTTCGCACAGTTCGCTCTCCACTCTTTCGTCTCGCACGTAAAAGAGAAATAGTAAACACACAAGCTGTTGACTGGTTCCATGAAAATATCATTAAACATTCCACCATCATTAATAGTCAATTAATTACTCAAGACGAATTCTGGTCTATCCTATCCGCACACTTATCGGGTTCACCTGCGGGAACCATCGCTATTCTAAAAGGCCTTTCAGAAGAAGAGGCAAAAACTTTCCTCCATTCCTGCAGCAGCTATATTCACTGCGAAACCGGTGAGTTAATTACACCGCAAGGCGATGTCAGCTACTCCCACAATCTACTGCTATCCGGCAAGTTAAAATCCTTAACCTTTCAGCGCCCTGCTAAGGAGTATGCCCGACCAGGTCAGCATTTTGGTGCCAATGGCTTAACAGAACATAATAAGCATACTGAAGACATTATCGTCACCAGTCCGGCCGAGATTCTGGTATTGTCCGGTATGGCCTTCCAGCGCTTCTTTCACTCATACCCGGAAATAGCCCATAAAATTGTCTACAATACCACTAGACTAGCCCGTGAAAGGCTTCACAGCCTCCGTTCTAAAAGCAGTCACCTATAGAAGATAGTAAAAAACCACCTGTCCGGTTCATTCCGGCAGGTGGTTTCCTGTTCACAATCTTATTAAGGCTTAACAGTAGCCCGATAGGTTTGCTTGCCGTCTTTCATTTCAATAATAACAGCACTTTTCACTGCATCATGAGTCGCATTGAAGGTTGTTGACCCCGTTATTGCCGGGTAGTCCTTGGTAGCCGCCAGGGCTTCACGGATTTTGGCAGGTTCTTCGCTATTTGCGCGGCTGATGGCATCAATTAGAACATTGGCTGCGTCATAGCCAAGAACTGCCATGGCATCAGGAGCCTGCCCGTATTCTTTTTTATAGGCTTCAACAAAAGCTTGCGAAACCGGACTGGTGTCTTCCACCGAATAATGGTTGGTAAAATAGGTGTTATTGAGCGCCGGCGCTGTTGCCACTTCCACCAGCTTAGGAGAATCCCAGCCGTCGCCGCCGACAATCGGTATATTCATGCCAAGCTCACGAGCCTGTTTGACGATCTTGCCCACTTCTTCATAATAACCGGGAACATAAATGATTTCGGGATTCAATGCTTTTATTTTAGTCAGAATGGTCTTAAAATCCTGGTCTTTCTGTAAATAGGCTTCTTCGGCCAAGATACTGCCGCCACCCTTGGTAAAGGCATCTTTAAAGAAAGCAGACAGGCCCTTGCTGTAGTCACTGCTGCTGTCAACCAGAATGGCCGCTTTTTGCAACTTTAAGGTATTCAGCACAAAGTTGGCGCCAACTGTCCCCTGGAACGGGTCAATGAAGCAAACACGGAAGGTATAGTCTTTCACTTTACCGGACTCGGCGTCCACCGTTACTTTCGGGTTGGTCGCCCCAACAGCCAGAAAAGGTACCTGGCTGGATTCTGCCACACTGGAGGCGGCAATAGCGTTCGAGCTGGAAAACACGCCGGTTACCGCTACCACTTTATCCTGGGTCGTCAGTTTGGTCATGGCGTTAGCCGACTCGGAAGGTTCGCTTTTATTATCGGCAACCACTGCCTGAATCTGCTTTCCTAACACGCCGCCTTTGGCATTCGCTTCTTTTATAGCCATCTTAGCCCCATTGGCCGCGGAAGTTCCCATCGTAGCATTGCCGCCGGTCAACTCGTCCAATACCCCAATTTTAATCTCATTCGATGACGAACTGCCGCATCCGGTCAGTGCACCGGCCAACAACAAGACCGCCGCTGCTGCCGCGAACAATTTACATCCTTTTTTTCGCATCAGTTATTCCCCTCTCTTTTTATCGGAATATTTAATACCCTTCTGCTTACCAATGATTTGCCCGATCATAATGAGCCGGAGAAAAACGAAAAGAGCCAAATCACAAGATTTGACTCCGAAGAACGACAAATAGGTACATCACCGGATAACGGCCGACGAACCAGTACGCTCTGTCCTTTTGCCTGAGAGTTTCATTGATTCTCTTACGAATCAACTTGCCCCTTCGGCGCCCTGCTCACAGGGGCTCTCCAGAGTTCCATCCACCTGCGATACTTGCCCCGCCATTTCCGGCAAGGTCTCGCAAACTTCATACGGACACAAGTATTAAATTTCCAGTACACTAATATATAATAATACCTATAAAGAACCTTGTCAATGGAAATGTCAATATGAAACTTACAAAAATACTTATGACTCCGTTTCCAAATATAACGTATTCGACAAAAATAACCCACATAAAATGATAACGACACCGCAAAGCAATGGTAAATCAATCTGAATATCAAATAGAATACCCGCCAGTATAGGCCCTGTAATCAACCCCAGGCTGGTATACGCATCGTTCAGACCAAAAACAAGTCCCTGCTGCTGCCCCGCCAGCTTGGACAGACGGGAATGAATAGCCGGTCGCAAGGTGGCAATCGAGGAAAAAAAGAAAAGATTGACCACAAACATCTGCCAGAAGCAGCCCGAAAAAACCATCAACAGCAAAAACAAACTGGCAGACAGCAAACATCGCCGGATAAGTGAGATTTCACCAAAACGTTGCAGCAGTTTGTCAATAATCGCATATTGCACCACCACACCGGCCAAGGCTCCACCGGTAATCAAAAGGGAAATATCCTTTGGCGTAAACCCATATTTAACATTGACGTACAAGCCGAAAATAGCCTCAACAATCGCCAAACCAAAAGTTAATACATAAACAAAAAACAGCAGTGAAAAATATGGTGCTTTAAAGGAGTTAAGCATCAGAGTCACCATGCCGGCAGCCGTCTTAGTTTCCCGCACCTCTGCTGCCTTGGTTCTTTTGTGCTCCGGCTCCCGCAGCAAGACCAAAGAAGCCACCATAGCCAGAATTGCGGCACCACCGGCCGCATAAAAAGGAATACGCAAGCCATAGTCTGCCAACAGTCCGCCAATCCCCGGTCCAATAACAATGCCTAGCAGCATTGCCGCGCTCAACTTCCCCATCCCGCCGGGACGTTCCGCTTCGGAGGTAATATCGGCCACATAAGCTGTCACTGCCGGATTGACCAGAGAGATGCCGATTCCATTGATCAATCGCGAAACAAACAACCACGTCACCGTATGAGCGATACAAAAAATTCCCTGAGCAATGGCAAAGACAGTAAGGCCCAGGACAATTGCCGCCTTTCTCCCATACCGGTCAGAGAACTGCCCGGCTGCCGGCGAAAACAAAAACTGAGTAATTCCCATGGCGGATACCAAGCCGCCAAGAGCCAACCCGCTGGCCCCCAGTGACTGCATATAGGCGGGCAGTACAGGAATTATCAAGCCAAAGCCTAACTGCGAAATGAACATATTCAGCATTAAAATTCCCATAGCAGCAACGTTGTTCTTTCGTTTCATCCTCCAGCTTGACCTCTCCACTCTCATTTTTCGCAAAACAACATAATGATAACAGGAATTAATTCCACTGTACAGGTAAAATTTACAACCATCACTGCCCTAATCTGTGAACAAATGGGCATAACAGAACAAGCAATAAGCTGCCAGGCCATGCAAGAAAATGTTCCAAAACGCTATTGACGAAACTAATCTTACCGTCTATAATTACAATTGTTTCACAAGTGATAATGATAATCAATAACATCCTTTTTGCTTGGTTATTACTTTTGTTGGAGACCGCACTTTTATCTGTTAGACTTACATAATTATTCAGGGGCTTTTTTACACTTTGACCGACTCGAGTCAGTCGATAAAAGAAAATATTCGAACAGCTGTATTCCTGTAACAAGGCAGCTTGCGAAGCTTCGATTATCTTTTCATGAGCTTTCAACCACTCCCGCTATAAGTGGAACATACCGAAAACGGCTCCGGTTTTGCCTTTAACACCAAAGCAACAGGCACTTCCACTGCCGTAGCTAATCAACATAGCGCAATCTTTTAGGAGATGGATTCTGAATCCATCTCCTTGGCCACTTCTCATTACACAATACAGGAGGTCTATATCCATGGAATTTTTATCCCAATGCTTCATGTTATTTCATAAAGGCGGTCCGGTCATGTACCTGATGCTGCTTTGTTCCTTCCTTGTCGTCACTATCACTGTTGAACGGTTTATCTATTACCGGAATGCAGCAACCGACACATCCGCCTTTATCCGCAAGTTGCAGCCGCTCATCGAAAGACAGCGAATCGGCGAAGCCATTCAGCTTTGCGAGCAACTGCCGAAAGCCGTCTCGCAGGTTGCCCTGCAAGGTCTGCTGGCTTATCAACGGGGTAGTCAGATCGAAAACGCTCTCGAAAGTGCAGCTACGCTGACAACTGCCAAATTGCGGCAATACCTCAATTATCTAAGCGCCATTGTTACCCTTTCCCCTCTATTGGGTCTGTTGGGTACTGTCGTCGGCATGATCACAACCTTCAGCGTCCTCAACATGAAGGCCGGTCAGCCTATGGCCATCACCGGCGGGGTTGGCGAAGCGCTGATTGCCACAGCCACCGGCCTGACTGTAGCTGTATTGTCGTTTGTTGTCCATGTCTATTTTTCGCATCGCGTAGACTCGCTTATTACCGATATGGAATCGGTCTGCGCCACGGTCATTAGTTTTTTACCGGCCAAAAAGGCGGTCCGGAGGGACAGTCATGAAATTGCATAATCTCCGGGCGAATAATCAGCCGGAATTCATGATTATTCCGATGATTGATATCATCTTTTTCTTACTGGTGTTTTTCATGATGAGCACCCTCTATATGGTAGATCAGCACACACTTCCGGTCAATTTGCCGAAAACAGCCGCCGCGCAGCACGATATCGCCGCCAATATTGCCATCACTGTTCTGGAAAACGGCACCGTACTGTATGATCAGGAAGAACTACCGCTGCCATTACTCGCCAAGCGGGTTCGCGCCGAACTAGGCGGCCAGCCGGAGGCGTCATTTGTTCTGCGGGCCGATAAAGGAACCGATTATGAAAAGGTCATTACAGTTCTTGACGAAATCAAACTGGCCGGCGCCCGAAAAATCTCCCTGGCCGGCGAACCCAAAGCGAGGTAGGAGCATGGCAATAGTTCAGAAACGTTGGCAAAAAGCGCTGACCAGTTCGTTTTGTGTTCACTTGCTCCTTTTGATCGCCTGCGGCTTTATGGCTGATCGACTGTTTGCCCTGCCGATACCGCAGGAGGAAACAGTCATTGAACTGGAAATAGGCAACGACAGTCCGACAGCAGCCGACGGACTGCCCGACGAAGCAACGGCAGAACCAGCCGCAGCCGATGAAGCCATAGCGCCTGATGAAACAGTAAATCCTGTCCCAGCTACGGAACAAGCTGTTCCGGCAACAACAGCAGTGCCGGCCAAAACAGCCCGTACAGCGGCCGCGCCGTCAGCCGGCACCGGTCGGACTCCCGGACTGCCTGCCGCCGGAACAGCCGCCAGTCCGGGAACCGGCAGTACTGGCCAAGGTGGAACCAATAGCCGTCCGGAAATCGTTCCACCTTCCATCCTGTCCGATCCGTCGCCGGCCTACCCGCCGGCGGAAAGAAAAGCCGGCATACAAGGAACGACTACCCTCCGGATTGAAGTGCAGGCAAACGGTCTTCCCGGTTCGATTACCGTGGCCCAATCATCCGGCTCGGCAGCCCTGGATGATGCCGCTATCGCCGCCGTACAGCAATGGCGCTTTGTTCCGGCCAAAAACCGACAAACAGGAAGCGCTATTTCCTGCTTCATCAAACGCCCCATTGCCTTCCGGCTTCAGTCCTAGTACTTTATCAGTCTTAATCCAGTGATACTGGCGGTCTATTTCCCGCATCACTTCGCTGTCGTCAGTCAGCATACCCCCGGTATGCCTTCTTCCACCGCCTTGTGCTGCGAAAAATAGCTTCGCCATTATTTCACCGTTTTAAGGCTGACAAAGTACTACCTTGTATCACCTACATACCTAGATAAGCTTGCAGTATTTTTTCGCCCCACTTTGTTGTCATCGCCTTGCTTATGGCCGACATGTGCGGCTGCTCCGCTTTGCGGGAACGAAAAAATCCTTACAAGCTTATCCTATGTTTAAGTAGCGCAAGGTACTGACAGACCACTGATAAAATTAAGCTACTAGCAGGGAGACCTTTAATGATAAAACTATCTGTATGCCCCGGCAAGCAATCAGGGCCGGACTGTAGCCTGCGTTCTACACGCTCCCTGATCGTATTACTCGGCACCGCTCTTATTTTGTCCATGGTAACCGCCGTTTGTTTTGGTGCGGTTACCATTTCGCCGCTTTATTCCTTTCAAATTATTTTATATAAACTCTCCAGCCTGGACCCGGGGCAAATTACAACTGTATTGCCGGCAACATATTTCGATATCGTTTGGGACCTGCGCCTGCCCCGGATTCTGCTGGCCGCCATTGCCGGTGCCGGGTTATCGGTGTGTGGTGCCGTCATGCAAGCCTCTGTACAAAACCCCTTAGCCGATCCCTATATCCTGGGAGTTTCCGCCGGTGCATCGCTGGGTGCTACCTTTGCCATCCTGCTTGGCGGCACCAGCCTGTTCGGCAGCTTCGGTATCATTGCCTGCGCGTTTATCGGTGCCTTGGCCGCGGCCGCTTTGGTCATGAGCCTCTCTACCCTGGGCGGTTCATCCTCAACAGTAAAGATTGTATTATCCGGTACGATAGCCAATGCCTTTTTCCTCAGCCTGGCTAACTTCATTATTTATTTTTCCAACAACACCCAGGGAATTAGTAATGTCACTTTCTGGAATATGGGTTCTCTGGCGGCAGCCAGTTGGCAAACTTTACTGATGCCGGCCATAACGGTATTGCTGGGCAGCCTGTATCTGTTGAGCCAGACCCGGACACTCAACACGCTGATGCTGGGCGAGGAAACGGCTCTTACTTTAGGCGTCAATGCCCCCCGGGTACGTTACCGCTATATGCTGTTGACCGCCCTGTTGACGGCAGTCATTGTATCGGCTTGCGGCACCTTCGCCTTTGTAGGGCTAATCATCCCCCACATTGTCCGGGGCTTTGTCGGCGCCGACCACCGGCGGCTTATTCCCGGTACCGTACTGGGCGGCGCGGTCTTCTTAATCTGGGCCGACACCCTATCAAGGACCATCCTGAGCAATGGCGAACTGCCCATCGGCATTATCACGTCGCTGATCGGCGCTCCCTTTTTCATGTATATATTAATAAAACGCACCTTTTCTTAGGAGGGAAACTATGGAACTGACAATCAATGCTCTGGCGGTAGCCATACAAAACAAAACCATTGTGAAGGATGTTTCCCTTACCGTACGTCCCGGCAGCTTTGTTGGCATTCTCGGCCCCAACGGCAGTGGCAAATCCACCCTGCTGCGCACTATCTATCGCGCTTTATCCCCGCAAAGCGGTGCCATATTGTTAAACCGCGAACCATTGCAGGATATAAAAATAGCCGACGCGGCCAAACAGATCGGTGTGGTCGGACAGTTTCACTCGCTAAGCTGCGATATAACCGTACTGGAAATGGTCCTGCTGGGCCGTACGCCCCATAAACGAAGGCTGGCCGGCAACAACCGGGAAGATTACGAAATTGCCAGGCAGTCGCTGCAACAGGTCGGTATGGAGAATTTTGCCGACCGTAACTTTTCCACTTTGTCGGGTGGCGAAAAGCAGCGCATCATTTTAGCCAGAGCGTTAGCTCAGCAGCCGCACCTGCTGCTGCTAGATGAACCGACCAACCATTTGGATATCAAATACCAGCTTGAGTTGCTGTCCATCGTAAAATCGTTAGACATCAGCGTACTGGCCGTACTACACGATCTCAACCTGGCGGCCATGTACTGTGATGATCTCTACATACTGAAAGAGGGGCAACTAATCGCCGGCGGCACGCCTGGCGACGTGCTTACCCCCCATCTGATCCGCCAGGTCTACGAAATAGACTGTCATGTTATGAAACATCCCCGAACCGGCTGTCTTTCCATCAGCTATTGCCCGGCCGGGCAGGAAAGGATCACCGGGTAAGGAGCATGATGAAGAAAACACATAAATACCTACTCCTGGCAGCCTGCAGCCTGCTGTTGACGACAGCCGGCTGTCAGTTCTCGCCGCCGGCCACCGGTCCTGTTGCTCCGGCCCAGGCAACAGCCGGTTATCCAATAACGCTTGAAAACTATGACGCCGGCGGCCATCCGATTGCCACCACCTATACCCAGCCGCCCAGCCGGGTGGTTGTAACCCATCCGGGGGCCACCGAGCTCTTGCTGGAGCTGGGACTTGAAGATCATATTCTCGCCTCCGTAGCTCCCTATGGACCTCCTTTAAAACGCCTGGCCAGTAAATATGCCAACCTGCCGCTGACCAAGGCTCTGTACGCTCCTTCCCAGGAAGAGCTGGTGCTGATGCAGCCCGATCTGATTATCGGCTGGTCGCACCATTTTGATGTCGGCGGCTTCGGCGATGTTACAGCCTGGCAAAAACGTAACGTAGCCACGTATATCGTGCCCAGTACCCTTCCAGCGGTTACACCGACTGTCGAGGGAACCGTTTATCCCTTTATTGACGATATGGGAAAACTATTTGGCATTACCGATAAAACCACTGACTATATCCATCAGTTGCAGCAGCGAATGGCTCTGGTTAAGAATCGGGCCGAGACGGTGAAACAGAAAAAAACGGTAATCATTCTGCAAAGTCACGGCAATGGCCGTTTTACTCTGTACGGCAACAACTATCTAATCAGCCAACTAGTTGCCGATGCAGGCGGCATCAATCTCTGCACCAGTTCCGCTTCACTGGTCAGCGCCGAAACGGTATTGTCCTACCAGCCGGATGTCATTGTTTTTGTTCCGCTCAATCTTTCCCTGACAGAAGAGTTAAGTGACGAGGCAGCCATAGCTCAGCTCACAGCGATTTATGAGCTCAGGCATATGAACGCCATAGAGCAGAAAAGCATTATTCCCCTTTCCTTTTTCACGGTGAACAATGCCGGAATACGCACGGTGGACACGGTGGAATACCTAAATCGCGCGTTATACCCTTGATTTCTTTGCGCTGCGCGTCCTGACGACTCCTTTTTCGTTATATCGGCAGGTTCATAAAATCAGCGATTCCCTAAGCAATAAATTGCCCGGTTCAACAAAAACTCTTATTTCTTACTATCTATCAGCAAAAAAATTGCCTGAATATGGTATAATAAGTCCGACATCTTTTTATTTTTCGCCCTTGGGCAGATAAAAAAAGCGAGGTGCTCCCTATTTCCAGAATAAGCAAAGATCCGTTAGTGAGGCAGGCCGAATTAATTGATGCAGCCGAAGAGTTATTTTTAGCTGCCGGATATCAAAATACCATGATCCAGGATATCGTAAAAAAAGTCGGTGTAGCCCAGGGAACCTTTTATTACTACTTTGCTTCCAAAGACGCTGTCCTGGAAGCCATTTTTACCAAGCATTTTCAAAACATGCTGGCTGAAATCAAATCATACCACCAGAATCATGTCCCTGCTCTCAAGCAGCTTAATTTATTTATTAATCTGTTCTATAAGCTCTCTTATTCCGGGAAACCAGGTCTTTTGGCTAAAATATTATATAAAGAAAAACAGGGACTGCTGATTAATCAGCTTTGGCGCAAAACCCAAATGATTTCGATCCCTTCGCTCATCCCCATCCTGGAACGATGTAATCAGGAGGGTGTCACCCATGTGCAGCATATGGAAGAAACACTTGCTTTTTTTCTTGGCATTATAGCTTCCCTGTTGGAAGCTTCTTCCCCACTGATTCACGGTCACGAATCCAATCCGGAAGTTGTGTCCAGAAAGATCCGCATTGCGGAAAAAATGCTGGATACCCTATTTTCCGCTCCCAGCGGCAGCATTCGCTTCCAGGTGGTCGACCTTCCTTTTTCCACAGCAGAGGAATGCTCCGGTACGGCAAAAAGCACCCTGGAAATTATCAAATAGCGGAATGATCTATGGCGAGTAAGAAATCACCGTCAGGAGACATTCGGAGCCACTGATTAGAAAAACCCTTGTTTCAGGGCAGTTCCTACAATATGCACCTGAACATGGAGCTCATGATCCACGGTGGGAAATACTTCCTCCCAGTTATCAGCTACCGTTCGCCAGATAGCTGGCTCTTTTTGCTTGAGCGCACTGGCAAAGCCTACGACATCACAGTCAAATTCGTTCTGAGTTTTTAAAATAGTCCGGCTGATGCTATCGCCGATTTCCCGTTCAGCATCTTCACGTACTCCACCCAAATAGTCCAGCATAGCTTTGGGTGCGAGTATCTTTTTTTTGCCCTGCTGCTCCACCAGGGTTAGCTCTGTGTCCACCTGAATGACAAAACACAGCTTACCCTCCCGATATTCCGGCTTTATGCTTGTCTTGCTGCTCTCAATTTCCAGGGAAATAAGCTTCCCCGGCTCCAAGCGGGAAGGCAGCGTCACCATGCCGTTCGGCAATTCCTTCACCAGCCAGTTAAGCCCCTGGGTTTCCGTTTCGTCCAGATAGCCTGCCAGCCTGTCTTTCTTAAACACCGCGGCACCGCTGGATTTTACTTGTTCCGCGCCTGTTTTTTGTTTATCCCCTGAACCGCTTTCCTCGCTGGGTGCAACTTCCACGACACCAAGGACCGAGCAGTTGCCTTCTTTGAGAAAATCACGGTAATAGTCGACTACACTGCTGACCACTGCTTTATTATTGTATTTTGTGTTCTTGATAGTGTCCCGCAAGTAGATGGCCGGAATCACATCGACTCCTGTTTTAACATTCAAAATATCCTTAGCCTGGCCCTGCTTGGCAATGCACAGCAGGGTATAGCCTCTGAGCTGCCTGCCTCTTACAAAGAAATCGAGCAAGGGCGTAAGTCCTTCTTTAGCCAACGTCTCATCAACGATAATGACTTTGGTATGGGCGTAAAAGTTAATCCTGTCCAAAATCTGTGTTGTATTGCGTACCGCCTCAAAAATAGTGCTGCCTCTGCCGGTAACAATATCCACAACCTCTTGATTTCTTGCCCCTTTTTTATCAAGTGCCGCCGGCCGGATGACTTCGGAGGTGACCAAGATATCGCCGCTGGCAGCGTCCCTATCCAAGGCAACAGCCACGACGATCCCAATATTATTCAATTCTTCCGGTGTTTTACAACCTGTCGCCGGCAGCAGACAAAGCAAGAGGCAGACAACCAGTATAAACCGCACCATCTCACTCTCCTCTCCGACGCGAATGTTTCCATTGAATATAGGAAGGTCTTTGTTTCATGAGCCATAGGAAGCTCCTGACCAAGGTATCCTTTAAACCGCTCCGGTTCACCGGGGCAAGCGGCGACAAATAGGGAGCACCGAATGAGCGCAAGGAACAGAGATGGGCCATAATAAAGAAAAAGCCGATCAGAATACCGTATAATCCCAGCACCGCCGCCAAAGCCAATAAAAAAATACGTAAATATACGGTCGTTGTGGTCAGGGAGGGATTTACAAAATCAGTAATAGCGGTAATGGCCACAACGATAACCATCGGACTACTGACTACCCCCGCATTGACCGCCGTTTCACCGAGCACCAGCGCTCCCACAATACTGATTGCCTGCCCGACCGGACGGGGCATCCGGATACCGGCTTCGCGGATAATTTCAAAAGCAATGCCCATGATGAACGCTTCCAAGAAAGGCGGAAAAGGGATACCCTCCCGGGTAGCCGCCATCGTAATGAGCAAAATAGTTGGCACCATTTCATAATGATACGTGGATACCGTTACATACAAAGCAGGCAGTGCAATGGTCATAAACAGCGAGAAAATCCGGATCAGCCTCATAAACGAGGCGGCAATAGGCCGCAAGTAATAGTCTTCACTGCTCTGCAAGCCTTCGATAAACAAAAAAGGAACCGTCAAGACAAAGGGGGTTCCGTCACAAAAAACCGCCACCCGTCCCTCCAACAGCTTACCGGCAACCACATCGGGTTTCTCGGTGGAACCCACCGTTGAAAAAATACTGTACTTCTGATCTTCAATATACTGCTCCACGTATCCCGAGTCTAATACGGCATCAAGTTTAATCTGCTGTATTCTTTTTTTTACTTCCGACACCAGTTCGGGATTTACTAGATTTTCGAGATAGACAATCATTAGATTGGTGTTTGTTTGCTCACCGAGCTGCATTTTCTCTACAACAAGACCGGTATTTCTCACGCGCCGGCGCAACATGGTGATATTGACGTTTATATTTTCGGTAAAGCCTTCCCTTGATCCCCTGACCACCGTCTCCGTGCCAGGTTCTTCAATGACCCGGTAACTAAAACCCTCGGTATGAATAATCAGCACCTGCGATGATCGGGCAATAAAGACAGCCGTATTGCCGGCCAGCAACTGTCGGGCTACTTCCTGAAACAAATCGGTTTCAGTAATATTAGCTGATCCCAGCAATTCCTTTTTCACGTGTTGCAGTCCATTCCCCCGGTTTCGGTTTCGCCTCGTCCGGCCTTTTACCTGTTTTTGCATGAGCGGCTGGAGAATGTATTGATCAATCTGTTCTACATTTGCCATCCCATTGATAAAACACAAAAAGGCTTCCCGATGCAGTTGAGGAATGCTAAAATCACGGAATACAACATCCTGGCTTTTATCAAAAATTCCCTTTACCTGTCTTTGATTAAACCGGATATCCAGACTCACCTGACAAGCCGGCTCCGGGCCGGCCCCGTCATATGCTTTTTGCTCCGGTCCGGTATTGGCAAGCTGTGTAAACTGCAGAACCATCACTTACTTTCTCTTAAGTGTTTGACCAATTCAACGGGTAATCCAGCGCACAAGACAATGCAGTGCATAATAAACGCAAAGGAGGGCAAGCACCCCGGCATATAGCCAGCCGCCAACAATCAATACGGCCGGAACAAATCCGACTTCCAGCAATAGTTGCGGTGTAAGGGTATCCATGGAATCAACTTCCCTCCTGTTGACAATTGTCTGTTTTTTTAATCCGTCGTTGCAGGTCCTTCAAATAAATGGCTATGAGCAATAATACCGGACAGACCAGTTCAAATACCGTAAAGCCACTGTAGAAATAAGAAATTGAGACTTTCAGCCCGGCCCAGCGGTGAAAAATTAGGTTAGGATAATAGGTAATGGAAAACCAGGTCCAAAAAGCGCCAAAAAATACAATTAACCATTTTTCATGCTTTCGCGGCACCTTAAGCAATGTTTTGTACACCAGAATTCCACCATAAAAATGAATGGCCATCTTAAAGAAACCGCCAATAAACATGACTACCGTAGCAATCGAGTCAAGGTTAGTAATAATGTCCATAATATTAATAAGCTTAATCACTTCATAGATCGGGATTGTAGATATTTTTACCAATGGCACTCCTAACACGGCTACCATAAGGGCCAGCACACTGGACAGCAGTACGCCAATAGTGGCAGTGACAAACATGGAAGTCTTTCTCACCAGTTTTTTCTCTCGCGCAAAGGGCCAATACATAAAAAAAACCACCATTTCGCCAAAAGGGAAGTTTAATACCGCCGGTATAGCGGCTTTCAGTACTGGTCCTACCCCGCTGCCCAGTACCGGCTGCAGTCGGTGCAGACTGACTTCACCGGACGCGCTGATTAAAAAAATGGTGGCTATAATAAAAAACACCACGATGGGAAACATGATTTCTCCCATCCGGGCCAACACCTCACAGCCTAAAAAAAGCACATACACAACGGTAATCATAAAAATGATGAGAATCATCGATAAGGGAATATTAGGCAGCAATATCATCGAAATCAGTTCACCAAATTCCCGGAAATTTAGTGTCGCAATCCAGAAAAATTCCAGACCGTACAGCATAGCCAACGGAATGGCTAACCAATTACCAAAAGTCTGCTGAATAATTTCCACCAAATTCCGGTCGGGATACCGGCGATGAATCTCCGTAAATATCCAAAGAAGCAAAAAACCAAAAAACATCGCCGTTAGAATGGCAAGCCAGGCATCCTCATTGGCATCAATCCCCAGCCCAAAGACCGTCGTACTCCCGATTTCAAATAGCATCATGAGGCAATATAACTGCCAGGTGCTTATCTGTATCATCCGCTTGCCCCGTCTTTCCGGCAAGAACTGCCAGTTTAACATATATTGTTTCACATTTCTTCCATCCTATACACCCGGGAAACACTGATTTATCAGCGATTTCTCCGCCCTTTAAGACCACAAACACAAAAAAAGACTTTCCTAATTAGGAAAGTCATCGACCGGATTAGGGCGTGTTTTCGAACTGTCCGGCACGCTCCCTGGTGGCGCTTTTTGTGCCATAATTCATTAATTTTTTTAAGAAATACGCCACCTCACAATAAATTCTCAGCAATGGTTTCGTAATTTAACAAATGACTGTTAATGGTATCAAAAACATACACTACCCCATCAGCCTCCTGACTCAACCGGGCCAGATAGTCCTGATAAGGGCGCAGGCCGATGGCAATAAGCCGGTAGCCCTGTTTTTTTATTTGACGGGCCACGAGCAGTGCGTCGTCCACCGACTGCTGCGTGGTGCAATCGGGACCGTCCGGCAGTCCATCGGTAATTAAAATCAATACACCCTTGTCCGCCTTTGCCTTGCGCAGGTGTTGAAAGCCCGCTTGCAGTCCCAACGCCAGCGGCGTCCTGCCAGATGTCTGAATATCCTGTAAACCTTTAGTAAGCTGCTGATAATTTCTGGTTAAGGGTACCCGCACCTCGGCTGCACTGTTTTGAAAAGTAACAATTCCAATCCGACCGCGAACCCTCGTCAACAGCTGTCCGGCAAACATTTTAGCCGCCTGAATCCGTTTGCCCCCCATGCTGGAGCTGGCGTCAATCACAAGACAAATATCATTGCCATTGCGCCGGCAGCGAATATAGTGACGCAAATCGTTTTTGGTAATAGAAAAACTGATGTTAGACTCTGTCATCTTGCGGCAGGCCGCCGCATGAACCGTCTCGGAAATATTAAGGGAGGTTATTTCTTCGCCAGGCTTTTCCACCAGCTTTTTACTGACTTCCCAGCGGGAATAAAGCAATGTTGACCGGTTGTATTGTCCCAACCTGTTGGATTGCTTACCATTCCGTTGAATTTTCTTCAGATACGCCGCCATTTTGTCCGGATTTTTACAGACCAGAGCATGCACAAGGCAGTTGGCCACCTCCTCATCAGGCGGTTTTACCAAATGCAGCGTGGCAGGCTTTTCCTCCGCTATGCTAACCAGCTTCTGCTCATTGCACTCTTTGGGATGCGCTGTATTCCCCATTGACCTGTCAGGATTGCCGTGCCTGGCATCAGGTGGAGGTTTTCCAGCTCCCTCACCGCTGCCAGATGACTGCAAAGAGTTGTCTTCGGCTTCAGCCTGATCCAGTTCATCCTCATCCTCTTCTTCCGGTGCTGCCTGATCACCGGTAAGCAGCGAATCATTGTCAGTAGCATAATCCGACATGTCCAGCTTGGTATTTGCAGGATTATCGACCTGAATAATTCTTTCATTCCGGCGCAATTCAAGTTGATTGGTCAAAATCACCTGCTCTACCGCATGGACCATATAAAACAGACCGCTTAAAGCCTCCCGGGAAAGCATAACTGCCATATGAACATGATTTTCATGGGCTTTACACAACGTGTCTTTTTTTCCATACACTAATTTCCCGGTAATTCGTCCGCCACCTTCGCCGGTTTGCAAATCGACCGCATCGGGGTTAATCCGGCCGTTAAATATTTCACTGACATTATACTGGGCAATGACCTCCCGCAAGGCCTGGGCTACCGGTTCCGGCCGCAGCCGGCCGCACTCATGAAAGATATCCACATGCAAAATCCTGCCGCAATCACGGCGATGATAAAAAGTCTGCCCGGCATCAGAATTCTGCAGAATCTGGATTACCTCCGGTTTTTGCGGATCATAGGTATGGACTTGCCGGCTTACCACAGCACACTCGCCGATACGTGCTCCTTTTCTCTCTTCCAGCACCACCGCCAGTCGTCTGGCAGCCGTTTCCACACTGCCGGCCGGCAGCCTTTCATCAAACAGCACCACCGTGCTTTCCTCCCGGCTCATGGCTCTGAATCAACCGATACCAGTTGATCAGAAGGCAGCTGCTCTAACGGAATCGCCTGCTTAGGCGGAGCAACCATTTCAGTCGCAGCAGGACGGGCCGACGGCCCTTCCAGACTTTGTCCCTCACCTTGCTCCCTGGTTTTACCGGAACTGGCCGGACTGCCATTACCGTTGGAAAACTTCTTGCAAGCACTTTGCCATAGCCGCTTCAACCAGGAATTTTTCTCCTTACTTCGCTCGGCCATTACCGGGTTGCCCGGATGGTCGGCAGTGTCAGCTTCCCAGCCGTTTTGCAGCGCCAACCTTTTTACATATTGTTGAATGCGTTCGATCGTGACCGGGTCCAGACGATGCCCGAAAACCAAGGGCACCACATCCGCTACGTCATCCAAAGTGACTGTTTTTCTGCCGTTGCGCAGAGCAAGCAGAGTGGCTGATAATTCCAGAGCTTCCACCGCCCGAATGCTCTCAATTTCAAAATCAATATAGATAGCAGCCAGCACATCCAGAATGTCACTCGGGAAGACCACATTTTTCATGTCTGAAACTGCCAGTTCCCGGCTCTTTACCCCTAAGATATCCTTCTGCCTGGGCTGCATGAGTATACGCCGTACTGTCTGCGACTGCAGCGGCCGTTCCATCTGTACCCGTAAATCAAATCGGTCGGATAACTGCTTACGGATTTGCTGCAGTGGGCCGGGGTCTTCATCCGGATTGGAAGCCGCCCAGATGCTGGCCGTAACGGGAAGCTCAACTGTCGGCAAACCGGTTTCCTCGATCTGCACCCGGCCTGGCTTGGTTCCCATCATATCCAGCAATACATCCACCAATTCCGGTGAAGTATCAGCTAAACGGTTTATTTCATCAATGAAAATAATGCCGCGGTGAGCCCGTGGCACCGTCCCCGGCAATAACGCCGCTACGGAATGCCGGGAATCGATAATTTTACCCAAATCAATGCTGCCAACCACTGTGCCAATTTTGGCAGAATGGGATATTTCCAGAAAAGGACGCGGCACCAGTTCAGTTCCCAACCTGATAATCTCCTCCGGCGACAGGCCCTTATGCTCCGGACAATGGGGTGCTTCCGGCCGGCAGTTATAGCAGCAGTTTTTAATCCGGAGGATGGGCGGCAAAATATGTCGGGCAGCCCTTATAATTGTTGTCTTGCCTGTCCCTCGCAATCCTTCTACATGAAAATGGAGGGGGATCCTGTTGACCTGCGAGGCAATGGACAGCTCAATGGCCGTAAACAAGGACCGGTTGCCCTCATGGCTGATTAAATCATAATAGGAACGCATACTTACCCTTCCTCCCGTTATTCAATGTCGGCTACCGCTTCCACTACAGAAGGTGATACCAACCCTTAATGTAAGTATGCATGATTTTCCTTTGTAAAATTCCCTTTTTCAGGCTACCACATCTTTCCTGGGCTGACGGGCTTCATTGGCACCGGTCAGTTCTTTACTCACCCAATAAAGCGGACGTTGTTTGACTTCTTCAAAAACCCGCCCCACATATTCCCCGATGATTCCGAGCCCTACGAGCTGTAATCCACCCAGCAGTAAAACACTGGCCGCGATAGTTGCCCAGCCTGGGACAGCCTCGGCGGTAAACAGCTTCGTATAAACTACATCCAAAGTCACCAGAAAACTCAACAAACCGGACAGCAGCCCCAAATAAAAGGCCATCCTCAACGGCAGCCGGGAATAGGCCGTAATTCCATCCAGACCAAAATTCAGCATTTTTTTTAACGAAAACTTCGAAGTCCCCGCAAAACGCTGAGGAGCAACAAATTCAATCTCGGTTTGCCGGTAGCCCAGATTACCGACGATACCGCGGATAAACCTGGCCTTTTCTTTAAAGTTCTTTAACGTTTCCACGGCCTTTCTGTCCAGCAGTCTAAAATCTGAACCGCCTTCTGCCACCCGGATATTGGACATGCCATTCATAATGCGGTAAAACATGGCGGAAGTAAACCGCTTAAATTGAGATACGCCTTCCGTATCCTTCCGTATAGTTTGCACCACTTCATAACCTTCCTGCCATCTGCTTAAAAGCAGAGGCAGCATATCAGGCGGATGCTGCATATCACCGTCCATGGTAATGACCGCATCGCCCTTTGCATGATCCAGGCCGCAAGTCAGGGCAACCTGGTGGCCAAAATTGCGGGCAAGCAAAATAGCCCGTACCCTGTCGTCAACCCGTGCCAGCTTGTCCAAGAGCAGTGCCGTCTTATCGCTGGAGCCATCATCAACAAACAGGAGTTCGAACGAATAGTCCGTTTGCTCCATATGCCGAACTACTTCCTGGTAAAATACCCTTATATTATCCTGTTCATTAAAGACAGGAACAACAATAGAAATAAACGCCATAAATATCTCCCCTTTCGTCAGCAGCCCATAAAAATAAGCGAATATGAAAACACTACTCACTTTATTCCCTTGCTTATCATTTTCTGATCCTGAAGTATAACAGTCAATTCTGAAAATCCAATGAAAAAACCGGCTTACCCTAGAAATGATAAGCCGGTTTATATTGGGTTTATTCTTTTCTCCTGAAGAACAAATATACGTTAAGTCAATCTAACGACAGACCACACAGTACCTGGAGCGCTTCCTAAGTCAAGAGGAATAGTTAATCCATTCGCCTCATAGAAGAGACCTATAACATCACCGGCATCTAGCTGAACTTCCCCAGCCAAAGTCACTGTACCATTACCAAGAATCGTCCGTAACGTTAATACTAGAGCGACATTTACGTTTAATACCGGGAACAGGCCGCTAATTAAATCCGTAGTTGTCGGGCTGGTTCTTCTGACTACAAAAGCAGGATCGACACCTGCACCAAGCGAAACGGTGATAGCAGCCGTAGTGGAATAGTTGATGGTTGCCTGAATTGAGTAATACCCTGTCGCCGGAACGGTATAGTTTCCTGCCACCTCATCAAAATCCGCACTGTCAAAATAAGGCGCAGTCACAGTCCACCCGGTTAATTGGGTGCTTGCACTTGTAGAAACAGTAGGAAGAAATCCTGAGAAGCTATCTTCAGCTACAAAGGAACCAGTAGCACCGGTGGCTCCGGCGAGACCTACGAGACCTGCAACGCCGGCAGCGCCGGTGGCTCCGGTAGCTCCTGTCTCACCGGTGGCTCCAGTAGCTCCTGTCTCACCGGTGGCTCCTGTTGCTCCGGTAGCACCCGTATCGCCGGTTGCTCCTGTTACTCCGGTGGCTCCTGTATCACCAGTCGCTCCGGTTACACCAGTTGCTCCCGTATCACCGGTTGCTCCGGTTACTCCAGTAGCCCCCGTATCGCCGGTCGCACCTGTATCGCCGGTTGCACCTGTTACTCCAGTTGCTCCCGTATCGCCAGTCGCTCCTGTATCACCAGTTGCTCCCGTATCGCCAGTCGCTCCGGTTAC
>NZ_FODY01000031.1:39900-41398 GCF_900110485.1 Propionispora vibrioides
TCCTCAAATACCACATTGGCATTCGCTACAACCGTCCCGCTTGTATTTCTTTCAAGCTGTAACCCTAAGGTGTCCAAAAACTACCCCTCCTCAAATAATGGTAAAGGTGACAATACACGTAGTGTGTATTGCCGCAGCAAGAAAATCATATATAAAGTATTCGGTTCATATCATACTACGTTCCTTAGTCTTACATGTTCCTGCCCGGGCCGGGGAACAGCACAATCCAGTGTTATTGCTATCGTCCCGAAACCTTGCTGCCTTTTAAAAGTCGGTTAATCATAATATCATATGAAACATTATGTAAATTTGTACCAAGGATATTCCATTTGCTCCATATGCCATATCACGTCCTGGTATATACTGTTCGTTAAATACAGGAACAACAATAGAAATAAACCCATACGTATATTCCTCCTTCGTTCCATGTCATTAACAAAAATGGCAGGGATTAAAACACCTTCAATCTACCGTCCTTCTCCTTCTGCTAACTTGTTCACTAACTTCCAATTTAGAAAGTATAGTAACTAACTCTAAAATTCCGATGAAAAGCATTACACAGCTCGCCAATGCAACAAAAAAACCCCTTCCCACAGAAGCGGAGAAGGGGGTTGGTCTTGGAAAGGCTAGATCATATCAGTCGAACAACTGTCATATACGTGCTTGCACCACCAAGAAGAGTGGCTGCTCCAAGTAAGCCAAACAACTGGAGTGTTAGCGTATCGCCTGCAGTCAGAGGAACAATAAAGGACGTAAACAAATTAGCTGCCGCAACGGTAGGGGTAACTATCGAAGCCGCTAGCGGTGTGCCGTTCTGCAATACCTGTGAGGAAACCAGCAACGCTGCCGTTGTGGCTACAGCATAGCTAACCAGATATTCTCCCGTTTCCGGTACGGTGAATTCAGTATCCGTACCGTCCACAGTGAACGTGTTCAGGTTCTGATTGTCTGGCAGTGGTACATCGGTACCACCCAACACAACGGCGATAACAGCCGAAGTTGTGTTGGACGCTGACATACTGTCGGTCGTGATCACTTCGCCGGTGGCGCCCGTCGCGCCGGTGGCACCGGTAGCTCCCGTATCGCCGGTCACTCCCGTTACACCGGTAGCTCCTGTGGCACCGGTAGCTCCCGTATCGCCGGTCACTCCCGTTACACCGGTAGCTCCTGTGGCACCGGTAGCTCCTGTGGCACCGGTAGCTCCCGTATCGCCGGTCACTCCCGTTACACCGGTAGCTCCTGTGGCGCCAGTAGCTCCCGTATCGCCGGTCACTCCTGTTACACCCGTCGCTCCTGTATCACCTGTAGGACCCGTTACCCCAGTTGCACCTGTAGCCCCGGTGGCCCCTGTATCGCCAGTAGCTCCTGTTACACCAGTTGCTCCCGTATCGCCGGTCGCTCCCGTATCCCCGGTCGCTCCCGTATCCCCAGTCGCTCCCGTTGCACCGGTTGCTCCTGTATCACCGGTCGCTCCCGTATCCCCAGTCGCTCCTGTATC
>NZ_FODY01000031.1:42063-50974 GCF_900110485.1 Propionispora vibrioides
TCCTCAAATACCACATTGGCATTCGCTACAACCGTCCCGCTTGTATTTCTTTCAAGCTGTAACCCTAAGGTGTCCAAAAACTACCCCTCCTCAAAATAATGGTAAAGATGACAATACGCTTGTTGTGTATTGCCGCAGCAAGAAAATCATATATAAAGTATTCGGTCCATATCATACTATGTGACTTTTCCTTACATGTTCCTGCCCGGGCCGGGGAACAGTACAATCCAGTGTTATTGCTATCGTCCCGAAACCTTGCTGCCTTTAAAAAGTCGGTTGATCATAATATCATATGAAACATTATGTAAATTTGTACCTTACCGCTAACAGTTATTGCCATATAGACGGCTCCATTCCTAGCAGTTCCTTGCCAGGCCGGTTTATAGCAAAAAGCGGCACAGTATAAAGGTAAAATTCACCTAATTATCGAATATGGTTAAAAAGATAGATTTGGAGGTGTTTACTATGTCAGAAGAGACCTCGATCGGTTACAGGTATAAAATTGTCTTTATCCGGCATGGCCAGAGTGAATGGAACCGCACTAATCGCTTTACCGGCTGGATGGATGTGGACTTGACGGAAGATGGAGTAGCGGAAGCCCGCCAGGCGGGAAAGCTATTACGTACGGCAAATTATCACTTCGACGCCGCCGTTACCTCCCGCTTGAAACGGGCCATTAAAACGATGCATTTTGTGCTGGAGGAAATGGACCAGCTTTGGATTCCCGAATATAAAAGCTGGCAGCTTAACGAACGCCATTATGGCGCGCTGCAAGGTCGCAATAAAGCCGAAACTGCCCAGCTTTTTGGCGATGAGCAGGTCAGAATCTGGCGGCGCAGTTATGACATAGCTCCACCGGCTCTGGAGAAGGAAGACACCATGTTTCCCGGCCATGACCCCCGTTATGCGGATATCCCGACGGAACAATTGCCGGCTACCGAATCACTGAAGGATACGGAAAAACGGGTTATCGCTTATTGGGAAGAAAGCCTGGTACCCAAAATCAAACAGGGTCTTTGTCTGCTGGTTGCCGCCCATGGCAACAGCCTGCGCGCCCTGGTTAAGCACATTGATCAGATTAGCGCCGACAAGATTATGTCGTTGGAGATCCCGACAGGTGTCCCACTGGTTTACGAGTTCACCGCCGATCTGAAACCGGTCCGTTCCTACTACCTGCAAGACACTAAATAAGAACCCTAATAACATAAATAAAAGAGATCGGGCTAAGCAGCTTGCGCTTCCCGATCTCCTTTTTATTTAGGCACTTTATACTTTACGGCGGTCTTTAGATTGCTGCACTAACGGCTTTACCAGCAGCAAGACAATACAATAACTCAGCAGTGAGCCAATAATGGCCGATAGCAGATAGCCGGCAATACCACCGGCCGTCCCCGTCCCTAAGGCTTCCAGGCTGTAATCCGGTAACCACGCGTTCCACAGGCCGCCCACCTTGGCTACTCCCTGCGGTACATAACCCAGCACGGCCTGCAGTTCCTCGCCACCCCACTCACCCCAGGCAGTTCCCTCGGCCAGCATGCCCAACGGCGTGAGCAGCATCATAGCCACTAGAAACCAAATGTACCGTTTAGCCATGTCCGGCCTCCTCCGGTGAACGGCCGGGCAGCCGGGTCAGCACAAAATGCGCCGAATCACGCAATATGTATTTTAACGCAAGACCGGTAACCGCGCCCTCAACAAAACCAGCCACCAGCAAATGGGCAAACAGCATGGCCGGCACAGCCACCGCTAAACCGTACGGGCAATATAGCGGCGTACCGTCGGGGGTATGAAACAGCATGGGCTGGACGCCGAATTCCAGGGAGGCCATGAACGCCGCCACATTGATCCCAATATAGCCGGCCGCCGAGGCTGCGAAAATCCGCCGGGCCGAATGCAACGCTGCGTTCCGGCTAAGTGCCATATAGACAAAATAACTGACAAAGGGCAGTACCACGGCCATATTAAACGCATTAGCCCCAAAGGCCAGAATCCCGCCGTCACCAAATACCAGCGCCTGGATAAACAACGCTACGCTTACGACAATGACCGCAATCCACGGGCCAAATACAATAGCCATCAGAGCAGCACCGGTAGCATGAGCAGTAGTTCCATCAGGAATCGGAACATTGAACATCATCACCAGAAAAACAAAGATAGCTCCCATTGCAATAAATGGGGCCTGAGCCGCCTCGACCGTTTCCTTCAGCTTCGCTGACGCCCTGTACCAAAAAGGCAACATGGCGGCGGTAAACACGGCACAGGTAGATGGACTTAAATACCCGTCAGGTATATGCATACAACTCCTCCTCATCTCATAAACATGCTAAGCCTTACTCGTGACTGTGCGGCTCTTCCGGCTCCAGGTGGGTAACCGACAGCTCCGCGTAAACAACCTGTTTTAAGACCTGGATGCTTTGCTGCAGTTCCTTCAATCGTTTAAGCACTCCCCGTACCACAATAATCTCAAGACACTGCTGTGCATTCAGATGAATATGCATAGTCGAAACAATCTCGTGATGGAAGCGGTGCTGCAGCTCGGTCAAACCGTCCGATAAATGATGATGATAGACCAGCACGATGGTCCCGGCTACCTGCTCATCCAAGCGAAGTTGATTAGGATCAATGAGCGCCTTCCTGACCAGATCACGCAGGGCCTCCGAACGGTTGTTATATCCCTGATGGGCGATTAACTTATCAAACTGCTCCACCAAATCCCGGTTCATGGAAACGCCAAAGCGCACCAATTCATTATCTTCCATGGCAATCCTCCAGTGTTACGTTTATTCCATATTGTAGCACGATATACCAGTCAAGTAAAGCCTCATAGCGTCCCTGGGGAACGTCGGTCATTTGCGACGCATATAATACGTCACAAAAACGGTAAGGGAGGAAGAGACTTTGTACTACCGCCTAAAGTCTCACTGCGCCCTGATAGAAGGGGCCGCCCGGGGGGCTATCTATGACTTTCGTTCAGGCAAAGTATTATCCGTTAACCGCGGCGCAGTCGAACTGTTGACAGCCTGCCAACAAGCGCCGCTGGACACACTGCTGGACCTGCAGGACCCCGCGGTCCGGCCATATCTGACCTTTCTGGACACACTCGCCCGCAGGAACCTGGGAAGCTATTACGCTCTGAATCCACCGGCTGCCGCTTCCCAGTCCGAGTACGTACCGGCAGCAACACTGGACTTCTTGTGGCTGGAAATCACCTCCTGCTGTAACAACCGCTGCCTTCACTGCTATACCGCCAGCAGTCCTGCCCTGCAGCAAGGCTGTGTACCTCACGAAAGATGGCTGTCGTTAATCAGCGAGGCCCGGGAGCAGGGAGCCACCGCCCTACAGTTGATTGGCGGTGAACCGTTGCTCTACCCTAAGTGGCGTGAACTGATCGGCAAGGCCGCGGAAGAAGCCTATGACTACATAGAAATTTTTACCAATGCCACACTCATTGATGAGGATTGTATCCGCTTTTTCAAGCACCATAACCTGTATCTGGCAACCACCATTTATGCAGCCTCTGCCGATATCCATGACAGGGTGACCGGCAACCAGGGCAGCTTTGACAAAACAATGACGGCCATTAAAAAAATACTGGCCGCCGGAATACCGCTGCGTATCGCGTCCATCCTGATGAAAGCCAATGAAACGGAAGCCCAAAATATTATACAGCTTTGCCGGGAGCTCGGTCTGCCGGACACAGTACCTGATGTCATCCGCCCCACAGGCCGCGGCGACGATGATGGACTGCTGCCCCGGCACTATCACCGTCCGCCGGTCAGACCGCCTTTTTATACTGACCGGGACAGCTTCCGGCTGGCCCACTTCAGCCATAGCTGCCTCTCGGGCAAAATCGCCATTACCGCGGACGGCGATGTTCTTCCCTGCATTTTTGCCCGTGACCGGATAGCCGGCAATATTTTAAACCGCCCGCTGCGGGAAGTGCTCTCCGGCGCTGTCCTGCAAGAAACCTGGAACACGACCAAGGATGCCATTATCAAATGCCGGGACTGCGAATACCGCTACGCCTGCAGCGACTGCCGGCCGCTTGCGCAAAGTACCGATCCGGATAAACGCTGGTGCGCGCCTTCCCCCTATTGTGACTATAACCCTTATACCGGTCAGTGGAACTGAGAAAGAAACGAAAAACAGGCGAGATACAAAAAAAACAGCTGCCTGTAAGGCAGCTCCGAATCAATCAACTCTCGGTTTTGACCAGAACCGGGGGTTTTATATTAATTATACTTTAACTGGCGAAACGCTCCCACCTGCTTTTCGGCAAAGCTAAACAACAGTTGAACAAGCGTGCATAATATCAAATAGACAACAAAAACATCCACATAGGCTTCAATATAATTATAGCCATACGATGCGGCTATTTTCCCTGTTGCCGTAATATCCTTAACAGTCATCAGAAAGGCCAGGGAAGTATTCTTAATCAGATTAACGGCAAGATTGCACAAATTAGGCAAGGCGGCTACCATAGCCTGGGGAATAATAATTCTCCGGTATACCTGGGGCAGCGTCATCCCCACTGACAGGCCTGCCTCGATTTGTCCTTCATTGACACTTAGCAGGGCCGAGCGAAATACCTCGGATAAAAGCGCTATCGTATTTAAAGTAAAAACGACGTAGGCATACCAAGCAGGATCAATTTCAAAAACATTAAAGGCCCACCCCAGGCTCTTAATCAGGTAATTTAATAAACTCGGCAGCAGACTGTATACGACCAGGATTTGCAGCACCATCGGCGTGCCCCTGATAAAAGATACGTAAACTCTGACTAGTTGTCTAAGTATGTTGACCTGATAGATTCTTATCAGTGCCATAAAAAAACTAACCGGTGCAGCCACAAGCAGGGAGACCAAAGTAATTTCCAAGGTAACCGGGATGCCTTTAAGAATGGCCGGAAAAGTTTGTACCATAAAATCATAATTCAATTCCATATCACTTTAGTCCCTCCTTTAAGCTGATCTCGTCTTTTTATAGCGTGACAATCTGCTTTCCAGCCCAAACAGCGCTTTTTCAAATAAGATCGCCATGCCCCAATAGATAGCCGACAGGGCAAGGTATATTTCCAAAGCATATGATCCGTAATTTCGGGCTATGATCAAATTACCGGCCCCCAGTAAATCAATCAGCCCGATCGTGTAAGCCAGTGCACCTTCTTTCAACAGCGTAATAAAGGAATTGGTGAAGTTAGGAAGCGCGATGATGGTTCCCTGGGGCAGTACAATCCGATAAAACGCCTGAAGGGGTGTCAGGCCTACGCTGACAGCCGCTTCATACTGTCCCTTATCAATGGCCAGATAAGCAGAACGGATGACTTCGGATATGGAGGCGGCAAAAAGCAGTGTAAAAGTAATGATCACAAAAAACATTTTGTTAAACTCGTTAATATCGTAGTCGAAAACTTCCAGAAAGAATTTAGGCAGACCATAAAAAACAATGAACAACAAAATGACCGCCGGCGTGCAACGTATTACACAGGTATATCCATCGCCCAACAGGCGATAAAGCCTGCGGCTGCTTAATTTAGCAGCCGCAAGCACAAAGCCGAATAAGGTGCCTAACACGACCGAGCCTACAACGACCGCCAACGTCACCCATAGGTACGGCAATAAATCGGGTATCACTTCGATGATAAATAGTGGGTCAAACGGTCTCATTCAATAATTCCCCCGTCCCTAACTATTTATTTTTTCACTAGCTGTAAAAGATCTTCGCCAAAATATTTTTGTTCCAGCTCTTTAATTTTGCCCGACTGCGTCAATTGTTCAATGGCCTTATCATAAGCATCGGCAAACTCCTGATCTTTCTTATTAAAGATCGGATAGGTAGGAATGGCGTTATAACGGACGTAAGCCAACTGATCGTTAAATTTATGATACGTGCCTTTGTCATTAACCACATTATTTTTATAGGCTAATTCTATATCAAAAAAGGCGTCATACCGGCCTTCCAAAACCCAGGTATAGGCGTCGGCTACCTGGAAGCTTTCTGAAGGCAGTAATTTGATCGGCGTATCCGGATGCTTTTTGTTATAATCTTCGACCACGGCATACTGGGCGTTTTGCGGTGCTATCGGGACTAATTTGCCGCCGATTTTAGCGAAACTATCCATATCTTTAATTTTATCGGCATCGCTTTTGCGGAAGGTCAAACCAATCACACTGGCGGCAATATTATTTTTTGGGAAAATAAACTTGGTCTTACGGGCCTCGGTCTGCCATACCCCTTTAATCCCCACATCGTATTTGCCCGATTCCACACCAATCAGCAGATCGTCATCCGAAGTCGGCTCAAACTTAAACTGATATTGAGGAAGCAATTTTTCCACTTCCTTCATGACCTGCACTTCAAAGCCATCCGGTTCGCCAGCCTGATTTACAAAATCATAAGGCACATAATAGTTAGTAAAAGCGACTCTCACCACTTTTTTCTCGGTGGTGTTGGCTTCACTATTGGCTTTTTTATCGGTGCCATTCCCGCAGCCTACGCTGACCGTCAGCATGGCAAGCATACTGATAATACCCAACGTTTTCCATATCTTTCGCATTACAATCTCCTCACAGTTTTCATAATTTCTAGCAATTCCCTGTTGCCAGTTACGTCCTTAGTACCCCGCCAACTTTAAAACGGGAAGATAGCGGCGAGGCAAAATTTCTGCTTTCAAGGTTGCTGGGGCAATCAGGCTGTTGATTTCAGTATTCTGCTTAAGAAGCTTTTAGTCCGTTCAACCTTAGGCTTGAAGAATATCTGCTCCGGAGGACCTTCTTCAATAATGTTGCCGCCCTCCATAAAAATCACGTGATTAGCGACCTCGCGGGCAAACTGCATTTCGTGGGTCGCCACAATCATGGTCATTCCTTCTCTTGCCATATTCTTCATAACTTCCAAAACATCACCGACTAATTCAGGGTCCAGGGAAGCTGTCGGCTCATCAAACAAAATCACCTCAGGCTGTACGGCCAGGGCCCGGGCAATGCCCACTCGCTGCTGCTGGCCGCCTGATAGCTGACTGGGGTAATACTGATACCGGTCAGACAAGCCCACCCTATCCAGCATCGCTTTGCCAATCTCAATAGCCTGGTTTTTCGGGACGCCCCGGCCAATAATCAAGCCTTCCGTAACATTTTCCAAAGCGGTTTTATTATTGAACAAGTTATAATTTTGAAACACAAAGGCTGTCTTTTTTCTCACGTTTCTCTTATCGGTAGCAGACACCTTGTTTAGTTGCAGGCGCAAATCATCAAAAATCATCTCCCCGCTGCTTGCCTGCTCCAAAAAGTTAATGCACCGCAGCAAGGTCGTTTTGCCTGAGCCGCTTGGTCCCAGGATAACGACCACGTCTCCTTTTTCTACCGCAATATCGATCCCCTTTAACACGGGATTGCCATTAAAATCCTTGTGTATACCGGTAAGCCTTAACATGTATCATCCCTCCCCATCATCGACAACTCAGGAGCTTCCCTATTATAAAGCTGCCGCTTTATCGCGTACCCAATGTAGTCTCTTGACGTCTATATCGTCAGGCACCGTGCAATCGGCGCCGATAATCAAGCCGGTCTTCCCTGCGTTCCTGACAATTTCTTCTGTGGCTAATTCAATCTCTTTCTTAGTTCCCCGGTAAAGCACACCGTTTTTGGTATTATCAAAGCCGCCAATAATCGCTTTCCCGCCAAAAATCTTCTTGCCTTCGGCCAGATTAATCCTTTCCACGTTGGCGGCATAATTAATGGCTTTGGCTTCATAATCCTTATACCAGGTAAGGTCATTCCGGGTTCCCTCATAGCCGCAAATGTGCAAAATGTTGTTCTCGCTGACCTCGTTGGCGGCGGCCAATATTTTTCTTTCGGCCGGCGCAACCACTTCCTCATAGATTTCACGCGTAACTTCCGGTCTGGGTATATTTTGCACACTAAGGTATATGCCGTCGGCCTTTCCGTCTCTAATGACCCGTCTGGCCAGAGCCGCCAAATCCTCGGATATAACATCAAGGACATGTTGTAAAGCAGCTTTGTCCTCCCTGAGCAATTTCACGAAATTTCCATTGGCATCGCCGGCGCTATGCATAAATTCAAGATACCGCGGCGCAGCAAAAATATTATAAAAAAGAAGTACCTCACTGCCAAAAGCGCTCGTAGCCTGCTTTACCAGGTCTACCTGTTCTTCTATCCACGGAGCATTTTCGCCTAGCGGTTTAATCCCTTCAACCGCTTTGACTGACGCTATATTAAATAACGCTTTATTGGGGTAAGCAAAAAAACCGTCACTCATAATCTTGACCAGATCCGGCTGAAAATCCTGATAAAAACGTTTGAGGCCCGCTATGTTTTCTGCAACCACTGCAGGCTGCCCCAATCCTTCAGCATGCTCCGGATCAGCCAAAAAATGATACCAAAAACCTACCGGGACCCGATCTGCCGGCTCATTGTTAAAAGCAGCTAATACTAATTGTTTTTTTGTTTGTGACATATCCGCACTCCCCTATCTTTTTTCTCCCGGGTATTGATTATTTTTCTACTCGACATCCTCTTTTGACCAAAAATAAAAAAGGCCAAGCACAAGATTTCCTGTGCTTAGCCTTCAATCATTTGATCAGCTAATCAAATTATTCCATGTATTTAATTTATGCTTATAATATACGATGAAAAAAATATTGTCAATATATCAAGAAAATTTTTGCTAAATAAATTACAGAAGCACAACTTACTAAACTCAAGAGAGGTCTTCCAATTTATTCTATGCTTCGTATATTACATTTTGCTACAAATCGTCGGTCGAGTAGAGGCGGAACTCACATTCCAGCCCCCCTCACGGAACCGGACTTGCCCTATTAAGGCATCCGGCTCTTCATAGCAGCATTTACTTACGTTTAGCCATAGATATTCACATAGATTCTCGCTTTTGC
>NZ_FODY01000032.1 GCF_900110485.1 Propionispora vibrioides
GACCTATTCCCATATGGAGAAACGCGGTTCCCGTTATTTGCGGTATGCTCTTTTCAATGCCGCTAAATTTGTCTGCAACTGGGATCCCTCTTTTGCCGCCTATCTTGAAAAAAAGCGTGCTGAAGGAAAACATTACAATGTCGCTATTTCTCATGCTGCTAAGAAGCTTGTGCGGCTCATTTATGCCTTAGTCAAATCCCAATCGCCTTACAATCCTGCCGCCTGACTCTTCCTGACTCTACACTTTTTTTGAGCGCCGCAAGACGCTCTTTTTGCTATGCCCTTTTGTCTTCTTTGCCTATTCGTAACTCTTTTGGCTTTTCACCCTTGACTTTTTATAGTTAGTCTTTCTTACTCTTTATTATATCATGCTTTTCTGTTTTAAATCGGCCTGCAATTAAAGGAAACAACTGCTTCCTAGCCCCTCGCCTAACCACCGCTCTCCATTTGCATAAAAAACTCTTATTCCGTCTGGTGCAACTCCGCAATTTTTTCCTATAAATCCACGGACTCATTCCTTACACTAAAAGCAAATGATAAAAGGAGTGTTTAATATGAATTTGTTTGACAAATTTGAAACCGGCAGTCTGGTGCTGCCATCCGGTCAGGTTGATTTTGCAGCCGTGGCCTGGTCGCCGCATCCAACATTTGAAGGCGTAGCGTTAAAGCATCTGATTACCGCCGAAAATACCGGCGGAGCCTTCAGCTATCATCTGGTTCGCCTAGGACCGGGCAAAAAAATCGGTCTGCACATCCACCATCCCCAATTGGAAACCCATGAAGTCGTCGCCGGTGGCGGTGTATGCGTCAATGCAGGACAGGAACTGCCCTATGAGCCGGGAACTATTTCTATCTTTCCGGCCGGCATCAAGCATGAAGTTATGGCCGGGCCGGACGGGCTCTGCCTGTTCGCCAAGTTCATCCCCGCATTATGTTAAGTAAGTTAAGGTAACCGGCTAACCGCTTGCCTATATATGGCAGGGGTCAGGCCAATGATCTGTTTAAAACATTTAATAAAATGACTTTGATCGTAAAAGCCCAGGTCAGCGGCAATCTCGGTCAACGGCTTACCGTTTTCCAGCATCCGCTGCGCCTTGCGAACCTTATTTTGTAGCTGAAATTGATGCGGAGTCATCCCCAGCTTCTGCTTAAACCGTTTAATGTAATGATATTTGCTGAAATACATACTGTCGGCCATGTTTTGTATGCTGCTGTTGTTTTCAGGGTTTTGCCGCAAATGCTTGACATCTGCCAGCATATCACCGACCAATTCCCGGACTGGCTCACCTTGATAAAGCGCGCCGGTTGCCGCTTCCAGACATGTATTGTCAATGGACAGGGCTAAGCAAGTAATATCCTGAGAAAGTATTTCCCGCAGACTGTTGGCGTTATGTCGTTCCACAAGCTCCCTAGGCAGACAGACCGCTATCATATTATAAATAGAAGGTAATAGCAGCGCATGCATCTGATAAGGCTTAATGATAAAAAATTGGCCGGGCTGAACGGTAACGGCCTGCTCTTCACAGATAAGAGTAACAGCTCCCGCCAGGACAAAGCCGACCGTATATATCGATACATGATTATGCTCGTGGTAGGTTATCTGCCAGTCTTTAAGATGTATTATTTCCAATTGCTGCGAACGGTAATAAGCGGACTTACCCATAAAATCACCTGCCTAGCCTAATTATAATATAAATGAAAAAATAAGGTAAACCCAACTCTTCAGTTTGCTCGCTCGGATAGCCTACAGCAATTACCCACAGGCCTGTCGCCGGGCAGACAGCCAAGCCATCAAGCTGACAAGAACCCGCGAAGCTTCGCGGGTTCTTGTCCTACAGCCGGCAGGCTTTTATTCTATTTTTGCATAAACCGTTCTAGTGCCAAGGCCTTGCCTGTGGCGGTCTTGAACTGCTCCTCAATGTACTGCCGAAGCTGCTCTTTGTCGTTTCTAATATCCATGTACGCAAGGTTGGCTAATAGGTCGGCCTCCCATTGTATCTGAAAATCCAAGCCGTCAATCTTAGCCGGTGTATGATGAAATGAAATAATAAAGCAGACCCGCTCAATAAACCGGGAGTCATAGTGAAGCTCTTCCAATATACGCCTGGCGATAGGCGGTCCCTCTTTTTCCTGATACATGGCCTCCATCGACCCATACTTGCGTTGCGCTTCCACGGCCCCTATATCATGCAGAATGGCAACAACCGAAATCAGCTCTCGCTCAGCCGCCTCAATACCTTCCCCTTCCATAATGAGCGCCGCATCCTGCAACACATTAAGTGTGTGGTCGATTCCATAAGGCACTTCCCGGAAAATTTCTTTCATTTTTGCAATCACTTTATCCCTGGACATGGCTCCTCCTCATGACGAATGACCTCAGAGAGTTTTCAGTAACAATGATAGGCCACTGGAATTAACGGAACCGGTCCGTCGGCTAAGACTTTCCCTGGTTGAACTGCGGCGAAGGCCGGCGTTATTCCCGTAAGATTCATTACTGCTTTTGCCCAGCCTTAAGATTGGTATTTTTCCCGCCGGGAAAGCTGCTTAAAAAGTAACATACCTCACCCACCGAAACCTCCAGTGACAATTGAGCAGCACTTTCTTGTATGATTTTTTCCAGACATTTAAAATCCTGCTCCCGCTCGGTTTGTATCTCCCTGCTCCATTGCGGCTCTAATAACGCCTCCTGGGCATAAGCCCGGTCAAACATACACGCTGCATGTAAATAAGTCCGGATAATTACATCTTGTTCCATAGCACCCTGAAAGAACGCACCCGAAATTTTTTCCACCAGTTCCTTGCATACATCCGCTACCTTATACAAAGGCAGTCTTTTAATAAACTTGCCAAGCTGCTCTTCCAACAGTTTGTAAATGCTTTTAGCTGCCTGACTTTCACTCGCCAGTTCATACCTTGCCGGCTGACTGCTTTGCAAAATACTCTTTATTTTCTTTATACCGTCATGACTAAAAAGTTCCCCGGCCGGTACAAAAGGAATATCCGGAATACCCGGATTAAAGCTGCCGATAATTAAATTTACTTTTAGTTCGGTTGTCTGAAGCATTGCTTGAATATCTTCCGCTGCACTGGCCATCTTAAATTGCAGGTTGCTCACTTCCGGAATTTCGGCTACTAAAATTTCCTGCATCTTCTTGGCCACGCCCTGCCCGGTGGCGCAAACCAGCAGTACCACCTTGGGTTCGACTTTTTCCACATTGGCAAGCTTACCATATTGATGACGCTGCCTGATCGTCATGGTATAGTCATCGTAAGCATCATAAATAGCTTTTACTGCATCGTCTAAATTATTTACATTGGTGGTAAATAAGCGTCTTCCCGCTTCGAGAAGCAAGGCAGTCGTCAAGTTGGGGATCACCCGTACTTGTACGCCTGTTTCCTGACATAAGGTGTCTTCCATCGTCACGAGAAATCCCATGTCTACAATCAAAACGACGCCCAGTCCTTCATCTATCTTCTTGATAATCGTGCGGAGGTCCTCCACCGTTTGCATGTTACTGCGGTTCAGGGGAATCTCGTAGTATTTTATTCGATCCATACCCAACAGATTATTAGCCAGTTCCGCCATATGCTGGGCAACACCCCGGCCATGGGCAACAACAACAATACCGGCATGAGCCTGCCCATAATCTTCTCCCCCGTGAATTAAGAACATAGTTAAAAAGCCAAGTTCATCCTCGGGTATTATCGTACCTAGCTTCTTTTCCATACTCTCTTTGTGTTTTTCGGCAATCTTAAACGCCGGACTGTGCTTTTGTTTTATATTTGTTAAATCAGGATTATAAATGGACCGTCCCGAGGCGGACCGTTCTTTAAATTGCTGCAAATGCCAGGCCAGTGCCACAAGCGTGTTTTTACTATAGCTACGAACAAGGCATTCCGCCGCATCATTCACCAGCGCATTGGCAATTTCCCAGACAGGGGCTTCAATAATACTGGCCGGCATATCCACAGAATTGGTTTTACGTAAAATTTGATCGATGGAGCTAAAATACTTTTCCAGATCCTGCCGGGCCTTGATAGTGATCTCTTCGGCCGATATTCCGAGTTGCCGGTAATATTCCATCTTGCGGTCAATGTATTTATAAAAATCAATATGAAAATCATGGACATTGTCCTGCTCAGACTGCAGCAACAGACTGTCTGCTTTAATGAGAATGCCCTCTTTGAACAGCTTATTAACCGCAGTATCCAACACCGATTGTCTTGTCACTAATGAAAAAATGCGCTGGGGAATATTTTTTTCTCTTAATTGCAGATACTGTTCCGAAGCTGTGGAATACTCCAGGTAACTTTTTGCGCAACACAATAAGACATCGTTGCGCAATTCACCGATATTGGCGGGACAATGGTAATTCGCAAAAATCTCCAGGACCTTGCCCTCAATAAATATCGATATACCTAACCGTCTGGCCTCCTGCCGGACAAAATGCACAATGATATTCACCCGCTCGCGGATCGGCCGCTCACTGATGCGCGGCAGGCTGATTTGCACCGGAATCCGCCGGCGAAAAGTCATTAATAAAGAGCTGGATACGTCTTCTGAGGTTGCACCGATAATCATCAGTTGCCCTTTGCGCCGCTCCTGGGTTTCCCCCAACCGCCGGTAAATGCCTTTATCAATTAACATAAATAAAAGTTCCTGGCCTGTCGGCGGCAACCGGTGAATCTCATCAAGAAATAAAATCCCTCCCTGCGCCCGCTCGACAATTCCGTTCCGATCCTCCTCGGCACCGGTAAAAGCGCCTTTCACATAACCGAATAGCTGCGCCAATAAAAGTTGTTCATTGGCGGCATAATCGGCACAGCAAAACTGTACAAAGGGAATCTCATTCTTTTCTTCCTTCTTCCAGCATTGATTAGCATAAGCCCACATTTCCTCAGCCAGAAGATTTTTCCCGACCCCGCTCTCGCCTAAAATCAATGTATGCAGTCCATAAGGCGGATAAATAATCGCCGCTTTGGCAAGTTCAATCTGGGCTTTTATACTGCCGTCGTAGCCAATAATTTCGGCAAAGGGAGTTTTCCCGTTTTTGTTATTACAGGCCTGCGTTTTAGTATTTATTTCTTCTATATTTTCTTTGATTTGATATAGTACCGGCCGCGTACCTGTCTTGGTCACCACGCCTTCTTTAAACAAACGATTTAGCTCCAGAGAAGCGTCGCATCTTTGTATAGCTAATTCCAAGGCAAGTTTTTGAGCACTAATTCCGGGTTTGTTAGTTTTTTTATATTCTTTTAGAAACTGTATAATTTTATCTATCCGTGCCATACCGATTACCTCTCATCAAACATCTATCCGGCATCTACTTTTAGCCGTAATTTCTAAATTTTCACATAAATTCATCTATAGCGAAACATAGTTTCCATATGCCGATAGACAATTTTTCCCTCCAGGATGGTCATCAGCGGAACAAGAACCTGGTTTCCATTATAACAGTCTCCATTCTTATTTTCAAAAACGACAGCAACATCTTGTTTTAATTCAAACATGGCAATATCGGCAATTGCGCCCGCTTCCAGTGTGCCGAGCCGGTTTTCCAGCCCCAGGATACGGGCAGGCTTTTCCGTACAGGCCCGGATAACTTCCAGCAGCGGCAGCCCCAGATTTAAGTATTTCGACAGCAATAACGGCAGTCCGTATATTTGCGGATGAAATAATGATGATAACGTTAAGTCCGTACTGATTATATCCGGCACAAACCCTTCTTTTAGTGCAGGAATCAGCACCTGATAATCATAGTTTCCCTTCGCATCGGCACTGTCAAACAGCACGCCACGCGTTCTCGCTGCCTGTATACTGCTTTTGATACCGCCACTTTGCTCCAGTATTGTGCTGTTCAGTCCCTGATAGCAGTGGCAGAGAATATCCCCGGCCCCTAGCTGTGCAGTAATAGCCTCCAGCGGCATCGGTGGATTCTTGCCATGAACAACCAGCCGGGTATCCAGTTCCCTGGCAATAGCAAGGGTTTTCTGAAGTGGGACATGGCCCCAGTCATCAATGATCGCTTTATCGCAGCGAAGCTTCAACCCGCATATTTCCGGAAATTTATCAATCATGCTTCTGATACGGGGAAGATCATAGTATTGAGGATTGATTTGTTCAGGAAAGTTCCCGCCCAGCTGGCCCATGGAGGATATATTAAGGTAGGCAAACAACTTCATCTTGCTGCGGAGTATGACATTTTGCCTAAAGCTTTCATAGTTGGCGGCCCCGGCACTGCCTGCATCAACGGCTGCCGTAACCCCCATCGGCAATAATGCGGAATCCGGAAAAAAGCCATATTCCGAGCCGCCGTCAAAAATATGCACATGATGATCAATGAGACCAGGCGTAATCAGATAGCCCCTGGCATTGATCACTTGTTCAGCCTGCAGGTCACAAGCCTGCTGCAACGGGAGGATTTTTCCGTCCCGAATTGCCAGATCCTGCTGCTCCATAAGATTATTCTTAGGATCAACGATGGTTCCACCGGAAATCAAAATATCCACTTTTTCTTTCATAGTCATCCTCCCGCCCCCGTCAGAAAAAATAAAGGAATTTAGCTCTACAATGTCCGTCTTAACATAGTAGAGCTAAATGCACCATTTAATTCACAAATAATTATTTAAAAGATGCCCAGCACGCCGCCGGCAATGGCAATAAGCACTAAAATCAGCATGGATTTGGTCGCCGATATTCTTTTCTTTTTTAACATCCAGTAAGTGCCTAAAACCAATAATAACGGTAATACATGTGGCATCAAGGTATCAAAAATTTTCTCCTGAATATTGATCTGGGACTGACCGATATTCAAGACAACCGGTGTAGATAGCTTGACAAAATTGGCTGACAAAGCACCCAGCGTGATAGCTCCCATCGCCGAAGCCGCCACCAAGATCCGGTTTAACAGGTTGCTTTCCATGAGCTGTTTAATCCCTACCTTGCCCATAGTATAACCCCGCATGAACATAAAATAGCCCAGTCCCCACAGGCAGAGTAACATTAAGACCGCGTAAAGCACCGGCCCCATCATGTTCCCGGTGCTGGCCAGGGTAACGCCAAAGGCAATAAAGATCGGGTTAAGCGTCCCCTGCCAGATGGTATCACCCACACCGGCAAAGGGCCCCATTAAGCCGGTTTTAATGCTATTAATCATATCGCCGCTAATCGGCGCTCCATTGGCCTTGTCTTCTTCCATGGCTATAACCATACCATTGATAACACCGCCAAAATACGGTTCCGTATTAAAAAACTGCATATGCCTTTTAATGCAGGCTTTGTATTCTTCCGGATCATCGCCATATAACTTTTTTATAATAGGTGCCATATGCTGAACAAATCCGGTTGCCTGTAACCGTTCATAGTTGTAATTAGAATGAGAAAAAAAGTTCCACATCCAATAAGCGCGTACCAGATCCATCTTTGATAATTGTTTCTTCTTCTCCATGACCGTTTCCGCATCCTTCATCTTACTGTACCTCCTTCATATTCATGGCATGAAAGTATGAAATAATGGTGGCAAAAATAGCAACCGCAATAATGCCCAAATTGAAATATACGCTCATGGCAAAACCCAGAATAAAGAATAACAGTGTGCCTTTACGTCCCATGGCGCTCATATTCATGGCAATCCCCAGAGCCGGCAGCATGCCGCCGATAATACTCATTACGTGTAAAGGCGTTCCCTGCAATAAATTGATAATGGATTTAATAATATCTCCGCCATAATAGGCTCCCAGGGTTACGGGTATTACGCAAATAATGAACATAAAAATCTGCGGCGGGATAATATGCAGGAAGCAAATCTTATCCAAATTCCCTTCCTCAGCCGCTTTATCCGCCATATGGACAAAGGTAACATCCACGGTCATATGGGTTACCCAAATAATCGTGCCCAATAGACCAATCGGTACGGCAATCGCAATCGCAACCGACGGCTCAAGGCCACTTGCCAGCGCAACCGCTGTCCCCAGCGTGCCCGCCAAACCGGCATCGGAGGGCAAAGCCCCGCCGGCAGTAATAAAGGCAATATACGGTAAATTAATGGCAGCTCCAATAATACAACCTTGCACAGGATCGCCCAGAATCAAGCCAACCAGGGTCCCTCCCACGATAGGCTGGCGAATAATATAACTCCCCAGAACGGTGGGCCAGGGATTCCCGTTGGTGCCCATATAGTATACAATACCAATTAATATAGCCTGAATAATCGATATTTCCACAATAACGCCTCCTATAAAAGATCTTCAATATTTATTTTTTTGTCTTGCGGGATCACCTGTATGGAGATGGACAGTCCCTTTTCCAGCAATTTTTTCACGCAGTCTTTCTCCGCTTCCGACATCGATATATTCTTATAAAATTTACTCCGCTCCGCATTGCCGCCCATGCCGCCGACATTTAATTCCTTAATATCAATACCGGCCTCCGCCAAGGCTAAAATAACAGCCGGGGTTTTAACCAGCAAAAAGACTTTATCATCAGGCAATGCAGTAAAAGTCGCTATCATATCCGCAATGGACAACACGGTCATTTTATATCCCGGCGGCACAGCTCCTTTTAAAATCATCTTTACAAAATCATCCTGGGCGGTTAAATCATCAACAATAATAATGTGATTAGCGCCGCTATAATTCAACCAACTGGTTACAACCTGACCATGGATAAGACGGTCATCTACCCGTGAAAACACGATTTGCGCCATGCCTTTTCCCTCCTACGACTCTGCAGCTTGCTGCATTTTTTTTATCATATCACGATTTAACAGGGTAATGCTTTCTTTAGCGGCCTGCAGGCATTCACAGGCCAGCACAGCCTCATTCAGAGAACTTTCCCGCTTAGTCAAAACATGCAACAACATGGGTAAATTCACGCCGGTAAGTAATTGAAAATTGTATGTTTGCAATAGGGAAAATGCAACGTTATAAGGGCTTCCTCCCAGCATATCCACTAACACAACCACGCCTTCACAAGTTTGAAGGGAAATAATCTCTTTTTCCATTTGTTCTCTGAACGCTTGAATAGAATCACCGACATGCAATGTAAGGACCTTTACATTATCCTGCTTTCCCAATAAAACCTCTGAAGTTTTTACCACCCCTTCGCTTAACTCCGAATGGGTAGCTATAATGACACCTACCACGTTTAAAACTCCTTTGCACCGTTATGATCTTGCTTGTTTGATCGCTGCCGCAAATTCTCTGGCGGCAGCAGTAACTTTTCCATAATCACCGTCCTTTTTATGCGCTTTCGATATATAGCTGCCTACGCCTAAGGCACTGCTGCCCGCAGCAAACCATTCCTGCACATTTTCAGGATTTACTCCGCCGGTCGGCACAACGGCAGCCTGCGGCAACGGCGCTTTAATCGTTTTAATATATTGGGGTCCCAAGAACTCAGCCGGGAATATTTTTACAAAGTCCGCGCCGCTTTGTACGGTATTGAGCACCTCCGTCGGCGTCATTGCGCCTGATATGGTCACCGCCTGATAACGGTTGGCCTGTTCGATCATAGCCGGATTCAGATTGGGACTAACCAGCAACCTGGCACCGGCAAGCATGGCGGCATTAGCGGTTTCCGCATCCAGAATCGTTCCCGCGCCAACTACAATATCCTGACCTTTGTATTTATCAGCCAGATAGGCAATCACCCCCAGGGCATTAGCGCAGCTCATCGTGATTTCAAGCGCTTTGACGCCGCCCGCTACCGCCGCTTCGGCAACTTTTTTTGCTTCGTCCTCCTGATCCGTCCTAATAATCAACACCATACCGCTATCTACAATTGTTTTTACTATTTCATATTTGGTCTGCACGATTGGAATTGCCTCCTTCTGTTTAAAAATCATTAGTTTGTAACGGCAAAGCGCGGTTCTTGCCCCGCTAAGACACGAATAATCTCTTCGGCGGCAATGACACCGGCATTTACAATGGCTTCTTCCGTATAGGCCCCGGCATGGGCCGTAAACGTAGCATTACCTAACCCGGACAGCAAAGAATGCTTGGGCGGCTCTTCACAGAAAACATCCAAAGCCGCACCGGCAATTTTGTTGTGCCGCAACGCCTCGTATAAATCGTCTTCCACCACCAGCTCGCCACGGGACGTATTAATGAGAAAAGCAGTGCTTTTCATTCTGCTAAGCCGCTGCGAGTTCACCATCCCCACCGTTGAGACAAGGGCCGGCGCATGCAAAGAAACGAAATCGGCCGTTGCAAAAAGTTCATCCAGTTCCACATAACGAATAGCATATTGATCGACAAGCTCCTGCCGGGGACAGGTATCGTAGGCAATAAGGCTCATGCCAAAAGCAACCGCCCGTTTAGCTACCTCCTGCCCAATATGCCCTGTGCCAACAATGCCTAACACTCTACTATTCAGTTCAACCCCCGTATGACGATACCATTCGCCTTTTCGAATGGCCCGATCCATACCTGCGATATTTCTTGCTGCAGCAAGGATAAGACCCATTGTCAAATCAGCCACTGATTTACTGTTGGCCCCCGGTGTAATCGTCACCGCAATACCAATCTGTTTAGCCGTTTCTACATCAATGGTATTATAGCCTACCCCCTGCTTGGCAACAATTTTCAAGCTGGGGCTTCCTGCCTCCAGAACACGTTTGGTTACCACATCACTGCCGGCAACCATCGCGCTAGCCCCCTGTATCCGCTCCACTAACTCCGCCTCGGTCAGCGTCCTGTCAAAAGGGTTCAGGATTAATTCGTAGCCCGCTTCTTCCAATAGTTTGGTCATTTTGGCAGCGCGCGAACGTGCCCGGGAGCCAATTAGTATTTTTTTCTTCATTTCCCTCTCCTTAAAGATTGTTGTGGCCACATGAATCTATAGTGCAAATGTCATGCCACCACACATAACCCTTGAATTCTCAAAGCTAAAAAGCGGCGTTGCAACACAAGCCCTTAGTGTTGCAACGCCGCTCAAATCATATAACAGACCGAATGCAAATTCTTTAGTAAAATACCGGGACAGCCTATTCAGAAAGGCGACAGGCATTGAATCAGAAGTACCGTCCCCTTGTTGCTTTATAAAAAATAAGGATGCCGTAAAACGCTTTAAAGCGGAATGCAGCATCCCTTATTTTTATTTATACGATTTCGGTTTTTGAGAGTACCTCTTAAACATTCATGACAGTTACGGAGAGTCCCAATTATAATACTGTTAATTCAACCTAATCCTACAAAACGATTTAACAGATTTTCTGTGTCCTTCCGGGAAGACTTGAGGGGTTTATTTTACTTGTTAGATTTTAAATTTTCCGATAGCAACTTGTAATTCTTCCGCCATTTTTGCCAAATTCCTACTGGACGATGCAATTTCTTCAACTGAGGCGGATTGTTCTTCCGTTGCCGCAGAGATAGTCTGAGTTTGCTCAGCGGCTTTCCGGCTTTCATCATCAATCTCTTGTACAGAATTAACCACATCTTGAGTACCGCTTGTAATTTCCTCGATAGCACCGGAGATTTCGTGTATTTGACTGGTTATATCTTTTACCATAGTCCAAATTTCACTAAAGCTTTGACCGGCAACAGTTACAACCCTAGCCCCTTTATCTACTTCGTTCTTACCATCATTCATATAGGTTACTGCACTATCGGTCTTTGCTTGCACTTCGCTAATCAACTGGGTAATTTGTTTTGCCGCATCCTGGGACTGTTCGGCTAATTTCCTGACTTCTTCGGCTACTACAGCGAACCCTCTTCCTGCCTCACCAGCCCTGGCCGCTTCAATTGCCGCGTTTAAAGCTAATAAATTGGTTTGCCCTGAAATGCTGGAAATAACATCGACAATTTGCCCAATCTGCTTTGATTTATCTTCTAATTCTGTAATTACATTAGCCGTAGCGTTGGTTTTTTCTTCAATAATTTGCATCTGACTTACCGCTTGTCTAATCGCTTCTTCTCCGTTGTTAGCCGTCATAGCCGTCTTTTCGGCAGAACTGGAGACGGTTTCCGTATTTGACGCAACCTGAGTAATTGCGTTAGAAATTTGAAGGACTACGCTGCTTGCATTATGAGCTAGCTGTAGTTGTTTCTCTGCACCTTGAGCTACCTCGGTTACTGATCCTGCTACCTGATTAGAGGCTTGAGCTGATTGCTCTGCACTTGCGGTCAGTTCCTCAGAAGAGGCTGCCAGTTGTTCGGAAGTATTAGCTAACTGTCTAATTAAATCTTTTACATTCTTATTCATTGTAGCAACGGCTCTGGATACAGTACCAAATTCACTTTTGTCATTTAAATTCTGCTGAGAGACTTCTCTTGTAAAGTCACCTTTGGCTACCGTATCCATAAATATGGCAACATCATTTAAGCGTTTTGTAATTCTTTTGGTAATCAATACCCCAAGTAAAATTCCAAGTAAAATAGCTGAAAGAATAACAATAACAAACATAGTATTCGCATATACAAAATCTTTATGATTTTGTATATTCATTTCTTCCACAGATTTTTTTGTCTCTTCGCCTACTACGACCAGCTTTTTCATAAACCCATCCGCTAAAGGCTTCGCGTCCTGAGTATATAAAGCATATGCTTCCGTATTTTTATTTTGTGAGGCAAGAGAAATAACTTTACTTCTTACTTCTCTATACTTTCCTAATATTTCCCGCATTTCTTTGACATCTGCCTTGCTTTGGTCATCTATTGGCATTTGTTCAAATTTAGTCAAGTTGGCATCAAATAGTTTAGCATTCTCACTAATAGAATCCATCAATGCTTTATTCTCAGTTTCATTGGTCGTCAACATTAACGAAAACAAATTGCCTTCAATTCTTCTGGCATACACACGGTTTTCATTAATAAGCTCAAGTTCAGTAATTTTTTCATTATACATTCTATCCATCGCCTGATTGGTTTTAGCTAAAAAATAATACCCTACACCACCAACAGATACTAAGGCAATTACAAATACAACAATTAATAGAGCGAGTTTGCGTGCTACTTTTAAATTATTTAACCAGTTCATTAATTAATCTCCTCTTTAATTAGAAATAATTATTGCTTAACATTGATTCGAATTAACTCCGACATATTTCTACAAATTTCTACAAAATTCCTTCTATTTTTTTCAGATATAAACCCTTTTACATAATATAATTTATAGAATAACCTCGTTTTTTCGCAACGCCACTTTACTCCATTCACTCACTCTGTCCGTCCAACATTGGTAATATCTCCTCAGAAGCTGGCCCAAGATAAGTAAATTCCAAACCTTTATTTAAAATTATATACAACAGGCATACCTGCATCAATTACCCTAAAAGATAGAAAAAAACGCTATTGTAGATTATTACTATCCTCTGGGGATAGCCCTACAATATTTAGCGTACAAAATCGGCAAGAGGAAACAGCAAAAAAAGGAGACTGTTGTAGTCCAACAGCCCCCCCCTTTGCATTTCACCAATAGCCTTTAAACCTGTATACTTCAGCCTATTACACCTTAAATTTGTGAACCGCGCCTTGCAATTTCTCAGCCATAATAGACAGTTCCTGGCTAGAAGACGAGATTTCCTCTATAGAAGCGGAATGTTCCTCTATGGCCGACGAAACTGTTTGCGTCCGGTTTGCCGACTTTTTGCCTATATCATCAATGTTGCGCATGGCCGTCACAATTTGCTGACTGCCGGCCGATAACTGCTGTATGGCCGAAGAAATTTCCATCACTTGCGACGATACGTCATCAATAAGCGAGACGATTTCTTTAAAGCCCTTCCCGGCGTTAACCACTACCTCCGCCCCGGTTTTTACCTGCTGGCTGCCCTCGTTCATGGCTGTAACCGCCCGGCTGGTTTCGGCCTGTACTTCACCAATCATACCAGCAATCTGACTCGCTGCCTCCTGAGACTGTTCCGCCAGTTTACGCACTTCCTCGGCGACCACGGCAAAGCCTCGTCCCTGTTCTCCCGCACGGGCCGCCTCAATGGCTGCGTTGAGTGCCAATAGGTTGGTCTGGCTGGCAATGCCGGAAATCGTATCGACAATCTGCCCTATTTCTTTTGAGCGTTCGCCAAGCTTTTCTACGGCCTGCGCTGAAGCTCCCACCGTTTCTTCAATACTTTCCATTTGAGCCGATACCAAATCTGCCGATTGGGAACCTGCCGTCGCAGCTTCAGCGGTTTTCGAGGCCGCTCCGCTTACCGTATTGGCATTGCCGGCTATTTGCTCAATAGCCGTCGACATCTGCATGACAATGTTAGTAGCTTCCTCAATGGCATTTGACTGTTCTTGCGCTCCTTGCGCAACTTCCGCAATAGTAACTGTGACATCTTCCGTTGCCTGAGCAGCCTGATCGGTGCCAGCCGTCAATTCTTCCGAAGCTGCCGCCAACTGCTCGGCAGTCTGCGTAATATTAACTACCAAATTACGCAAGTGCCCTGCCATAACATTGACTTCCTTGCTAAGCTGACCGACTTCATCTTCATAGACTGCCGTTGCCTGCCTATCGGCAAGATTTCCGGCCGCCAGCTGCTTCACCTGTGAAACCATCTGGTTTAACGGGACAGCAATCAAACGGGAAATCAGCCAACCCATTCCCAAAGCCAGGAGAACCGTCACTAACGTTGCAGCCAGGCCAAGACGGTCGTTGTACACCGCAAGAGCATTATTGGCCGTTTTTTCCTCTGCTGCGATCTTCGAGTTATGTTCAACCAGTTCATCCAGCAACTTATTTAAGCTCTCCAAGTGGCCTGCGGCGTTTTGCGTAAAATACGCATAACCTTCCGCCTGTCTTCCTGCCATTGCCAGATCCAGCGCCTTTTGCCATTCACCCCGGTAGGCTTTCATTTCCTCCATTACCTGAGGCAACGCCTGGGCCTCATAAGAGTCCAGCTTTGCCTGGGAATAATCGCCAAGCAGGCTTTCGACTTTGGCCTTATGCTCACCGATCTCCTTTAACAGCACCGCTTGCTTGGATTTATCCTGACTGAGGAAAATCGCTAAGGTGAGATTTTCATTAATTCTGCTTTCTGCTCGCACCGAGTTTAGCCACTGAATCGGCAGCAAGCGATTGTTATACATATCATTAAGGCTGGCGGCCATGTTCGTTGTTGCATAATGACCTAAGTAGCCGACAATAAGCAAAGAAAGTGTCATGAGAATAATTAAACTAAGAATTTTTACAGATGTTTTAAGATTTCGTAACATCTTAATCTCTCCCCTGCTATAAGCAATGTTTATGTTGCCTTGATTGACTTAATGATCAACTCCATCATGGCTTGGGCACCTTCGACGATGTCTTCAATTGCTTTTTCAAGCGTAAGAAACGGGACCAAATACTCGGTAAATGCTTCTCTCACCAGCCTGGCGGTCAAGGGAATATCGTCAATCTCAAATGTACCATCCTGGACCCCTTGCGTAAGAATCTCTTCAATAACGGCAATCACCTTTAATTTTACCGTCTTTCCCAAATCTGTCGGCTTAAATCCTATGTGTCGGAAATTTTTTATTTCCTTAACAAATTCAGTAAACGCCCGGTCTCTCTGCATTTTCAGATTGACCGCCCGTACGAACCCGATCATGAATCGGCGGAGCCGCATTTCCGGAGGCGCCTGGCAAGACACAGATAACTCTTTCAATAGCTGGTCCATCTCTTGCTGGGCCCGCTCAAGCAAGGCGTCAATTAAGGCTTCTTTGTTGGCGAACTCATTATAAATTGTTCCCACACTACACCCTACTTCGCGTGCAATATCGCGCATAGTTGTTCTATTTATGCCGTGATCTGCAACAATCCGCATGAAAGCATCCAAAATCTGATCCCGTCTCTGACCAGTCACTTTTCGTCCCCCTTTTATTATAGACAGGAAGCACCAGATGACTGTCTATATCCGTTTTAAACATTTGAACGTTTTGTTTATTCGTTCAAATTATACTGCAATTTCTTTTGTTATGCAATATTTTCCATGTAGATTTTTATTTATAGTCCTATCATATTTACTATTGAAAAAACACTCCATCCAAGGCACCAGCCTCAGATGAAGTGTTTATAGTTTATATTAGAGGAAGCCTGATCAGCAAACTGATCTCGATTGCTTTATACCCGGAAAACATTAATTGCGGCTTGAAGTTCCTCAGCCATTTTAGAAAGACTCCGGCTGGTTGCGGCAATTTCCTGCATGGATGCCGTTTGTTCTTCTGTCGCTGCCGAAACATTGTGCGTTTGGGAAGCAGTCTCCTGCGTTATTTCCTCAATGCCTTTAACGGCCGTGACAATATCCCGGCTGGCACCGGAAATTTGATTAGCGGCAGAAGAAATTTCTTCAACCTGGGCAGTAACCACCTCGACCATTTGGACAATATGATTGAAAGCGCCACCAGCCTCATTGACGATTTTCACGCCGCTTCTGACTTCATCCGTACCAGCCGTCATGGCGGTTACCGCATATTCGGTTTCCTGCTGTATTTCGGTAATCAAGGTGCCAATCTGTTGGGCCGCCTGATCAGATTGCTCTGCCAAGTGACGTACTTCGTCCGCCACCACAGCAAACCCCCGCCCCTGCTCACCGGCCCGTGCCGCTTCAATGGCAGCATTCAAGGCTAACAGATTGGTCTGACCGGCAATGCCGGAAATCGTTCCGACAATTTGCCCGATTTCCTGAGAACGCTCGCCCAGTCTGCTGATAACTTGAGCCAAATTGTTAATCGTAGTTTCCACACTGGTCATCTGCGTTTCAGCCGAATGAATGAACTTGCCGCCTGCATCGGCCGCAGTAGCTGTCTTGACTGAGGTACTGGCCACCAATTGGGCATTTTGAGCTACGGCATCGGCTTCGGCTGCGGATTGCTCTACCACAGCTAACGTATTTTGCACGGAGGCCGTCTGTCTCTCTGTACCGGCGGCTACATCCACAATAGACTTTGCTACCTGCGTTGCAGTCTGGGTAGACTCCTCAGAACTTGCACTTAATTGTTCCGAAGCTGCCGAAAGCTGCTCCGCCTTGGATTGTACATCAACGATAAGATTCTTTAGATTCTCCTTCATACGAAGCAGCGCTTTCGCCAGAAAACCAAACTCATCGGAACGCACGGTAAGATTGGCAACCCAATTTCCAGCAAAGTCTCCTTTGGCCATAGTCGTCAGTTCATTAACTACTAATTTAATCGGAGCGGTAATCTGTCTGGTAAGGAAAATACTCAGACTAATCCCCACAATGAGGGCAATAACCCCGATTACCGTAGCGATGATGAGATTGCGGGACAAACTTCCGTTTGCCTCTTCAACATTTTTCTGGGCTAACTGGGAATTTTCCTCTACTGCGGTATGCAGTGATTTTTGGATAGACTGGGCAAAAGGCGTCAACTCTTTAGTTACATCCCCGGCTATTTTCCCTTTGGCATTAGCCAGCTCCACATTACCCGCCTGCTTAGCCTGATACTGTTCCCTAAGTGCCGGAATCAACTGCCCAACCACGCCGCTTTTGTATTTTTCAGTATCATTGATTAACTGCTCGACGTCTTTTACCTGATCTCCTGTTGTTAGTGCCTGTAATTCTTTTTCCAGCTTGTCCACTGCTGTCAATTTATCCTCAAAGTTCTTGCTGTACTGTTCGTTTCCATCAGCAATATACCGCCTGATTTCTAAAACAGCACCTGTATATTCATTTTCCGCTTTGGCGGCAATAATAGCCCGGGCATTACTAGTTTGGATTTGATGGACATTATTTTTACTTTCGTTGGAGGACCAGAAGAAGTATACATTTACCGCCAGCATTAATAATAAAATCGCCGTGAGTGATGAGATAACTTTTTGCTTGATTGTCATAACTTTCCCCCTGTTTGTTCGTTTATGCGAAACCGGCTCTATATGTCTTACACCCGTAGCCAACCCATAAAGCTGACTTTACCTGATAATCGAGTGCCTTCTTATAGAGCAAGGTCACCACAGATTATTTAGGGGCATCTCGTATTACGACAAAATATTATAAAATCCTCCAAAAAAGCGCATTTCTCTCATTTTTACTCCTGTTTTGCATTCTTCAGCAAATAGAAAAAGAGCCTTTCGGCTCTTGTAAAGCTATAAAAAGATTACATTTCAGCTAGTAATTTGTCCTCTTTTAGGATATGGGTTATAAGCCAATCACACACAAAATACAATATCTCGTTAAGATATTTGTTTTGTTCATTATCAATCTTGGAATAATCAACTGCGTTAATCTTTTCTATAAAATCCTGATGCATCACTTTATGAGAAAAAAACTTTTTATAACCGTTCTTCAGCATGTAGTCTTCTTCCATCTTGAAATGGTAAATCGTATATTCTTTTAATTCCGTTATTATTGCCACGATACCATCATACTTGTCGGTAATAAATTCGTCACACAGTAATTCTTGTATGCGATTCACAATTTCAAATAACTTCATATGTTGTTTATCGACCTCAGGAATACCAATACTGTATTCGTCTTTCCACTTTGCAATTGCCATAACCGCCACTCCTCCTTTTTTCAACATTTCGCGACAAATTCCACATATCCTTCTTGATAAAAAGCAACGTTTACCAATACTTACAGAATTATTCCATACAGGTTTCTTTCATCGTTACGCTGCTATTTATCACGACGCCACATCTTACAAACTATATATCAGTTTGATGACCCTCCCCGCAAGAAAACCTTTTTTCCTGCCGTTACTGTGACTGTGATTTCCGGGCTTCTTGCAGCTTAGATCTATCACCCATTCAAGGCAATAAAAAAGAAAGCTTTTACCCGACAGGTAAAAGCTCTTTGCCTAGCTACATTAATCTTCCATTAGTTTACGAATTCTTCCGGCTTCTTCCATAGGATTTTCAGATTTCAAGATTCCGCCTCCAACAATTAAAATATCCGGCTGCCGGGCTATATACTGGCCAACCGTTTTGCTATTGATACCACCGGCCACCGCAACCTGACAAGACTTCACATGTTTTTGGATTTCAATCAAATCATCCAGCGGAGTCCTTCCCATGGCCTGTTGATCCACCCCGGTGTGTACAGCAATGACATCTACGCCCAGCGCTTCTATAACCGGAACCCGTGCAGCCAAATCGGGGATGCAAATCATATCCACCATGACCTTTTTTCCATATTTTTTTGCTTCATTCACACACTCTTTTATTGTTAAATCATCCGTGACGCCTAAAACCGTTACATATTCCGCACCAACCTCATAGGCCAATCGCGCCTCATAAGCCCCTGCATCCATGATTTTTGCATCGCATAGAATTTTCAGTTCAGGAAATTTTTTGTGAATCTGTCTGATGGCATCCCTTCCGGCGTCTATAAGAAGCGGGGTCCCCACTTCAACAATGTCAACATAAGGAGCTAACGTCTCCAGTGCTGTTAGCGCTTCTTCCACATTAAGCTCATCGATAGCCAATTGTAACTTCATATTCTTCCCCTCTCAAATAAATTTGTACGGTACTTTCCATTTCGATTACGGATGAAGGATGACTTTGCCAAACAGTTCCTTTCTTTCCATCAACTTTTCAAAAACCTCCGGACCTTTGCTTAAAGGCAACCGGTGCGTGATGATCTCCTCGGTGTTAATCTTTCCTTCGGCAAAAAAATGAACGCTATCAGACCATTCTTTACCGGGAAAGGGTGCCGAAACATTACTCCACGATCCCCAAACCGTTAATTCACTTCTTAATATTTTTTCAAAATAATATCGCTTCACCGTAACATCACCATAAGGAATACCTAAGAAAACAACGCCGCCACCCTTTTTAGCATAGGCAAATACCTGGGATGCCGTTATGGGAGATCCTGCGGCCTCAATGACGAGATCTGCTTTTAATCCTTCGGAATGCTGTAAAATAACCGCTTCCGTATCTTCCTGTAAAGAATTGATAATTACATCTGCCCCAAGTCTTTTTGCTATCGCCAGTTTGGCATCGTCAATATCAATGGCTATTACTTTTTTAGCTCCAAAAACCTTAACCCATTGAATGGCAAGTAACCCTAACGATCCACCGGCTCCAACTACCGCAACGGTATCACCCACCGACAGGGAAGTTCTATATAATCCATGAAGAACTACAGTGGAAGGCTCCATCAAAGCTGCCGCATCAAACGAAAGGGTATCAGGAATCGGCACAAGGTTTTGCGAAGGCAGGCAGATATATTCCGCAAAGGCACCTGGACGTTTTGCACCAATAGCAGTATTAAAGTCGCTCCGGTTATATTCCCCTTTTTTATAATAGTAGTCTTCTCCGTCAAAGACAACCGGGCAACCGGCCACTCTGTCGCCCTTGGCAACGTTGGTAACTGCGATACCTGCCTCAACCACTTCTCCGGAAAATTCATGGCCCCAAATCATTCCCGGAATATAAGGGCCTAACAGCTTATATCTGGATATATCCGAGCCGCATATCCCTGCTGCCTTAACTTTTACAATAACATCATTCGCACTCTGAATGACCGGATTTTCAGCTTGTTCAAACCGGATATCCCGAACCCCGTACAGTTTTAAAGCATCCATAGTATCACCCCTTATAATCTGTTAAGTGCATCTTGCAATGTGGACATATTTTTCTGCTTATCTCCTTCAAATAAATAGCTGCCCACCACGAACATAGACGCACCTGCATCAAATGCTTTTTTTATTCTTTGCGGATTCATCCGCCCGTCAATCTCAATGGCAATATTACGATCAGCAATAATATCGCTTGTTTCTTTGATTTTCTGATAAATAGTATTAATAAACTCCTGATTCCAATGTCCCGGATTAATCGACATAAGCAAAACGAAATCTATCTCTTCAACCAGGTATTTTAAAACTTCAGGCGAAGTTCCCGGATTAAGGGCAATGCCGGCTTTAACTCCCCGTTTTCTGATACTTTTCACCACTTCATGAATATGCTGTGTTGCTTCATAATGAACGGAAATTAAGTCTGCTCCGGCATCTATCACCCTGTCAATGATCCGTTCCGGTTTATTAACCATCAGATGAACGTCCAGGCTCAGGGAAGTATTCTTTTTGATTTTTGCAATTTGATCAGGGCCAAATGCGATATTCGGCACATAATTTCCGTCCATCATATCCACATGTAAAACTTCTATATGATTATTTTCTAAAAAGGTTATATCGCCAATCAGATTTACTATATCCGCATTAAAAATAGAAGGAATTATCTTTGCCATATCCTTGTCTCCTGTTTAAATTTAATCAGGTATGCATCTGCCTTGCTTATTAATTGAAAATATGAAATTTTCAATTTTTACGGGTTGCATTTTTATAGTCGGCATACCTGTTTACGGTATGCATTCAACCGGCTGCCATCAATGAAGAACCGAACTAAACCAGTAGATAATTACACCCCAAATAGGTGAACCCACCGATACATCTGTGCCCAATCCGGTAATACTTAACCCGGCCGCTTTCAACATCGCCGTAGCTCCGGGTGCGACATAGGCGCAGGTATACATGGAGATAACGCAATAGGTAAGTGTCGAAATGACCGATCTAACCAAATTACCATTGCTGGCAAGAGTACAAACCACGGCAAAGTAGCAAACGGAGGTCAACATGCCTACCGGGAAAAACTGAACCCCCGGCAGAATCAGCGCAAACAAAATGACAAACGGTATCGTAATAACTGTTGTTGTAATGGTGGTAGGATCACCCAAACCAAGCGCCACGTCCATACCAATAGTTAATTCTTTTTCCTTATCCAGCTTTTTCTTCATAAAACTATTAGCTGCTTTGCCAACAGGAGACAGGCCTTCCATCATGATGCTAACCATCTTGGGCATCAAAAGCATGACCCCGGCAACACCGATCCCCATGGTGACAACACCGGAAAAGCCCTGTTTTGTCAATACACCGAGTAAGCCGCCAACAAATAGTCCGATAATAATAGGATCACCGATAATTCCCAATCTTTTATTTACGTTCTCTATACTCAAGTCCACTTTATTCAACCCTGGTATTAAATCAATAATCTTATTAATAAGCAAGGCTACCGGAAATGTCCACGCAATTAAATTAACGGTTGTGCAGGTAGTCCCTTCAAGTCCGAAATATCTTTGCCAGACAGGAGCTAATTTATCGCCCACAAACAACGCAATCACCGACATCAAAATAGTAACCAAAAAGCCCGCTATAGCACTATTAAACAACACATAAGTTAAGAAGCCCGGAATCAGAAAGTGCATGTAGTTCCATATATCAATATTCATGGTTTTTACTGCCCCGAATTTAATAAGTGCCAAATTAATAAACAGGCCCACCGGAATTGCCAGCGCAGCAAAAGGAGCCATCCAGGAAGCGGCACCGACTGCTGCCCAGCCGATATCAACAATGGTATACCCCGATCCCAGTTTCTGATAATACGCAACAGCCGGTTCTAACGTAGTCGTTAATAAAGTTACAATTAATCCTAACCCCAGGAACCCTAACCCAACCGTTAAACCTGATTTAACTGCATCACTTAATTTCATTCTGAAAAACAGGCCTAATCCGCAGATGATAATTGGTAAAATAGCCTTAGCACCTAGCCCTAGAATTTGCTGAATACCTGCCAATAGTGTCTCCAAAATAATCCCTCTCCTTTGTTTTATTTTTATATGATAAAAGTAAAGTAAGAATCCGGAAAATCGTATAGGCGCAAGTTTTTACAACCGTTCATAAATATCCGAAATCATTTTCCCTACCTTTTCTCTCAAAGCATCCTCATTAATCCCTGTAATAAAACCAGTGAGACTCATATGGGGCAATTCAGTTTTTCCCGTATAATTATTGGTTGTAAAAATAATATCCACACTTTTTTCGAAAGAAGCGATTTCGGTCATGCTGCACTTAACAATCTCATAGGCAATCTTTAACTCCCGGCAGATCTCTTTTACTGCATCAGCCGCAATCGTGGATGTGGCAATCCCGCTGCCACAGGCAATCAAAATTTTAATTTTAGCCATTTTCATCATCCTTTTCATTATATTTTTTATTTGACATTCTCGGACAAAGGCTGAGTTTTTGTTAATAAACCGGCAATTTGATCAGGCGATGAAGTTTTTTTCATTTCTAAAATCAAATGTTTATTTTGAATAATCGTAATCACTTCCTTTAAGACTTTTAAATGGTCCTGATCATTGTTCATTCCTAAAAAAAACACATATTCCACCGGTAACTCTATCTGAGGATCATCCATTTTATTCATCGTAACAGGCTTTTCCAGAACAACGACACTAATAAATTCCTTTCTTATATTCCCGCATTCACTGTGAGGTATGGCTACGTAATAGTCTTCCATATCCAAACCTGTAGGAAATTTAATTTCCCGCGCGATGAGACTTTCATAATATGTCTCCGTAACAAAATTCTTATTGTACAAACTTTGCGCTACTGTTTTAAATAGATCTTCTTTGTCTGCAAATGATTTATTTACCCAGATAAGCTCCGGATAAACATATCGATTAATCATAATAGATGATCTCCTTTTTCTTTTGTAATTTATCTATAAGGTTTTCTAGTACTCTGTCATTGGATAAGGTTTGCAAGAATGTTTAAGTGCCTCAGCGTACTAGCCTCACAAGATTGCCAAAATACCTGTCTAAACCATGAATTTTTCAGCTAATTTTTTGGTGAAATGATAATAAGACGGATCTTTTAATATGGCTTGTACCCCGTTTTCCTTAACCAAAAATTTAACCAACTTAGGAAAGAATATATCCCATACTTCAAAGAATTCTTTTGCCACATTGATCAGCAATACGATCTGCACACGCTTTTCATTCCAAATAATCGGCTCTTTTAATATTAAAACCGGGATAATAGTTTTATTCAGATCATTATGCAAAGAATGAGGAATTGCCAGTAAATTACTTAATTCCGTAGAACACAGTTGTTCCCGTTCTTTGACGGAAGCTTTTCCTATCTCATTCATCATTCCTTTTTGCACCATTTGATCGGTCATGAATTCTAAAACGTCCCATTTATTGGTAAAATCCATTTGTGGATAAAAAAACTCTTTACGGAAAAGCTCCAGAATCAGATCATTATGAAAAGCTTCCCTGTCCAAGACCTTTTTCTCAATTAAAGCGATTTCATCCATGTTTAACAAAGATTTAAGGTTTATTATTTTGTCTGATTTTATTTGCGGAAAAGGAATTGTCGTTAAAACCAGATCCACAGAGTTTATTACAGCTTCCGTTAATTTATAACCCGGTATGGTATCTATCACTTGTATCCGGTCTTTAAAATACTCTTGAATTCGTGCTTTCACTAACACTGACGTGCCAATACCCGTTCCACAGACAAGAACTGCCTTTTTTGCAGCAACATAATGAGCATCCCCTCTTCGGCTAAGACCGGCGCCAAAATGTATGGCAATGTACCCAATTTCATTTTCATTGACTTTAATATTTCTTTCCTGTTCAATCACCTTTGCTGCGATAGCCGCAATTTGAAAAGCAAGGGGATATTCTTTTTTTATTACATCCAACGCTTCATTACGAATATTCATGTGATTCTGCAAGCGTTTTATAGCAATATCAAGATGCAGGGAAAGCCAATGAATCAAGGTTTCATCCTGGGAAAAATTAATACCGCAGATTGTATTGACCGTATTCATTATTTTTTGAACCAACTGCTCCAAATTCATATCCAACTGAACAGTTTCAAGCTCAAAGTATTTTTTACTGGTAATAATATGTTGTGCCAGATAGCACGTTTCATTTAGGTCAATATGCACCTCAAAATGCCGGTTAATTTCCCGGACAATATACTGCGCAACCTGAAACTCTTTAGTTGAAGCAATCTGCTTCAGTTGCTCTTCTTCATAATGAATCAGTTGTCCAGCCCCGGCACGTTTTATTAAAATTGCAATATGGATTAATAAATTATCAATAGACAAATCTGTCAAGCCCAGCATATTGTGATCAAGCGCTTGCATTACAATATGCTTCATTCCGGCTATATCGATATGAGTAAAGATAGTCTGATAATATTGCTGCAAGCCGTCTTTATATTTTGTAGAAATATATTCGGAAATGGCATAGCGAATTTGCTGTTCATTCCCACAGATTTTCATGCCGCGATTTTTATAATTAACAATCTTCAACTGATATTTATATAAATACTTTTCCACATCTTTAAGATGGCTTTTTAAAGTAGAAAGACTGATATACAGCTTCTCCGACAGTTCCATTTGCGAAATACAAGTGTCATGCAAACTGTTAAGGATGAGTTGTTCTAACATGTAAAATATAATTTGTTCGCTTTCGTTCTTTTGATCTAGTTGCTTTCTTATTACACCAAACTTTTTTTCATCTAACACTTCTAACGAATAGCCGTTTTTAACTGAGGAATGTAATATGCAGCCGTTAAGTTCCATATTGGCCTGAATATATTTAATATCCCGTCTGATTGTGCGTTCGGAAACACCAATGAGCTTTGCCAGTTCATTCCCTGACAACCCCTGATTATGTTCTAATAATAAGGATATAATCTGCGAGTCTCTTGCCTGTAACATATCCATCACCTCTAAATTAATTTAATTGTAGCAACAGAGTATTAAGCAGCATAGCCATAATATGTCCGGCAAAGCGGACATATTATGGCTATGTGTTATTAACTCTTAAATTAGAATGGGTTAGTATTTCTGTAGATTTGCCGAAAACCAATGCCGGGCCGCAAACCCGCGCATTCCCCCGGGTTACTCAACATATTCATACAGCACAACACTTTCGATATGATTGACAAATCTTCTTAGCTCTTTTGCCTGTTGCTTGGTAATCTCCCCATCCTCAAACATTTTGATGATTTCCGAGCGTTCTATGTCGATGACCATCATGCGAAGGTCTTCTTTTTGCTGTTTTTTCTCTTCGCTGTTTGGTCTAACCGGCTTCTCCAGTCGCTCAATCATTCGTCGATAATCCATCTTGACCGGATAAACCATATGGGCCCGGTCATGTTCCTGGGCATACCGCTCCAAAAAATCATACGTGGCCTGCAGCGCCTTTAGCTGGATATCATCGCTGATACGAACTTTAGCGGCAGCCAAAGCCCCGGCTTTTTTACCGGAACCTCCCCTGTAACGCTTCCAGTTTCTGATCATCCTGCCAATGAGATACATGACTCCGGAGTTTACATTGGCCGAGAGAGCTTCTTCCCGGCGGTCAAGCGATTTTTCAAAAGACGCAAACACCGCTTCACTCATCTCACCCCTGGCCATGACAGCCTGTATATATTCCCTTTCTTTTTTTAGTGCCATCAGCCGTATTTCGGATATCTTTATGTCCTGCGGCATCGGTTCCGTCTGGAGATGCCGGAGCCTGATCTTATATTCATCAATCAGTTCATAAGCGGCAAACCGATTTTCCTCATTCATTTCCAGTCGAATCTGTTTAATCGCTTCCAGCAGAATTTTTCTTTTCGCTTCGTCTAACTCCATTTCCTCCCCTGCCTCCGTTGTACCGGCTTCTCTTTTGCTCAACACCGGCAAAAACAGGGTTGCCACGATTAAAGTGAACAAAATGACGCCGGCTGCGAGAAAAAGAATAAGCGACCGCTGCGGAAATTGATCGCCATTCGCTAAAAAGTAGGGTATGGAAAGAACGCCTGCCATCGTAACGGCGCCCCGGACTCCGGTCAGACTGATCATCAGATTCGTCTGGAAATCGGGCTTAACCACATCTTTCGTCTTACTGCCATAATAATAATCAACATAAAAAAAGAGGTAGGACCAGATAAAACGGATACCTAGGATAACCGCTCCGATTACGGCAGCATAGCCGATGAGCAGGTAGTTGTTTATACTCGGATCTGCCACGGCTTCCGCCATGGAGGAAGGAATGTTTAATCCCAATAACAGGAATACCACCCCATTTAGCACAAACAAAACGATGGACCAGATGTTTTCTGTCAGTATCTGCTCTTCGGCGATCATGGTTTCCGTCCGTTCTCTCACCAGGGCATGAACAATCCCGGCTGCAACCACACCGATAACGCCGGAAGCGTGCAAAACATCTTCCGTAATAAGATAGACGGCAAATGGGGTCAGTATCTGCAGCAGCGAATGAAAGGTTACGTCGGCAATGCCTTGTCGGCGCAGCGCAAACCGCAGCCAGGTTACCAGAAAACCCAGTATCAGACCGGCTATCGCCCCGGCCAGGAATTTATAGGAGAAATCCATAATTGCCTCGTTCAGTAAAAAATAGCCTGTTACGACTGCCGTGATTGCGTAATTGAAGGCAACCAGGCCCGAGGCATCATTGATTAAAGATTCCCCCCGTACGAGTGACAATACTTTCTGGGGAATGTGAATCCTTTTGGCGATTCCGTTCACGGCCACAGGGTCTGTAGGTGATAAAATAGCCGCCAGGGCAAAGGCCGCCGTTAGCGGAAGACCGGGTATCATCCAGTGAATAAAATAGCCGCCGCCTAACGTTGTTACAATAACCAGAATAATAGCATTGCCCAGGATCGGCAGGCGCATTTCCCACAATTCCTCCCGGGGAAAACGACTTCCGTCATTGTACAACAGCGGCGCGACAAACAGCAGCAAAAACCATCCCGTTTCTATTTTAAATGAAATATCCTTAATGATAACGGCAAGCACGATGCCCATGGCGATTTGCGTAAGTGCTGTCGGCACCGACGGAACATAATGGCTGACGACATTGGAAAATAGCAGACAGAAAAGCAGCAGCAATATGATGATTAATATATCCATTTCATTCTCCATTCCTAATATACCGGGGACAGCCCAGCGGTCCGGGCCGTTCCATTGGCTCATCCCTTTTCAATAATGACCGGTTACCATTCTTTTATCTATTATAGCAAAATTCACCACTCCGTCATACATGTCAGATCAAGTCCTTCCTCCGTTGCATAGTACGCACACTGTTTATGAGATGTATGATAAGAATTAAAATGAAAGCAATATAGCAAAAAGTAAAACAGCTATTTAGCACTGACGGCTAAATAGCTGTTTTGATTCTTTATAGACTTATCGTTTCATTTTCCATATTTACACCCGGTCGGTCTTGAGTTCCTTTTCATTGGCATGGCGCTCCAGCGCCAACTGGATCAGGCGGTCGATTAAATCCGGATAGGCTATGCCGCTGATTTCCCACAGTTTGGGATACATGCTGATTTTGGTAAAGCCGGGGATGGTGTTGATCTCATTAATGACTGCCCGGTTATCTTTGGTCAGGAAAAAGTCCACGCGGGCCATCCCTTCACAGCAGAGAACCTTAAAGGCTTTTACGGCGACGGTTTGGATCTGCTTAATCACGTCTTCCGGCAGGTTAGCCGGGATTTCCAGAACCGCCCCATTTTCGTCAATGTATTTGGCCTCATACGAGTAGAATTCCTGCTGAGCTTTGATCTCGCCAACACGGGAAGCAATCGGCGCTTCATTGCCTAATACGGCGCATTCCACTTCCCGGCCTTCAATAAATTCTTCAATCAGTACCTTGGTGTCATACTGGAAGGCCGCAGCCAGTGCCGCCTGGAACTGTTCTTCGTTTCTTACCTTGCTTACGCCAACCGACGAACCGGCATTGGCCGGCTTGATGAACAGCGGCAGGCCCAGTTCACCGCTCACCTGGCTGAATGTTAAGCCTTCCTGGTCCCATTTATGTACGACGATAAACTTGGCGATGGGAATTCCGGCATCCCGCAATAGCCGTTTGGCAACATCCTTATCCATGCCGACAGCCGACCCTAAAACCCCGGCCCCAACAAAAGGAATACCGGCCAGCTTCAAAAGCCCCTGCATGGTGCCGTCTTCGCCGCAGGCTCCGTGCAGTACCGGAAACACAACGTCAATATGGCTTGCCGAACCGCCGCCCAGCGGACTGATGGCCTGCGCTCCTTCCGCACCGGGCACAAACATCATGTTTATGGACGACTTGTTAAGAGCAATTAGTTTGGGGTCATTTTCATTTAATAAAAAATGCGACCGGTCATTCAAATACCAGCGTCCGCTCTTGTCAATGCCAATCAGGGTAACCTCATATTTTTGTTTGTCAATTGCATCAATCACGTTCTTGGCCGACTGCAATGAAACCTCATGTTCGGTGGATTTGCCGCCGAATAAGATTCCCACATTAATCTTACGCAAACCCGCACCTCCTATTACGCAATATCTTTATATTGTACTCCCGTGCAGTAAAATTTATCCTGCCCGTTCTTTTAGTATATTCCTAAATTAACTGTCTTTGCTAGTCCTTTTATCGTCATTTTTCCCTAAAGCCATAAAGAATTAAGCCATTAATTTTTTTAAGGTAAACGCCACAGGCAGCGATCTATGGTGGTTTTTCATGGCATAGGCCTTATACAGGTTTTTTATTTACAAATAATGGATATTGTGCTACATTAGCATTAATGGAATAATTTGTAAAATAAAATCCTTTCCTTACATCAGTAAATAGCCTGAATTTTAATATCTATGGTTGGAGGATTGAAATGGTAGATAAAAAAGAGTACTGTCTGGCTATTACAAGCAAAGCGGAAAATAGTGAAGATATGATTGGGGGTATTAAAGAATTTAAAAAAAGATTGATAAAATCCAATGAAGAGGAACAACAATTATTAACGTTAATGACAGAGTATCTTGCCGGTGGTGAAGAAATCATTCAACAGGCGCAAAAAGCGGGACAGAAAATAAGGGAGGACGCGGTACGAAGCCTTGAAGCCCAGCAACGGCGCTTGTTTGAATTGCAGCAAATGCGCGATGATGTGTATAAAAAGCTTGATAGCATCAAAATGGCATTGCAGCAGGTGGCGGACTTTAATAATATAGACTTTTACAACTTCAAGGAGGAGGGATGATGGAGCAATACGTAGGCGATAATAAAAACCTGGCCAGGTGGACAGGGATTGTGACTGAAACAGAGCCTCAGCAATATATGGGCCAAGTGCTTGCTATAATAAAACTGCATATGGAGGCAGCCACGCAGCGTCGAAAACTGCTGGAAAGAGTTTGCGACTATATTAATGATATTCCCGATTATCTTACAGGTCGGGCGGAGCAGGAGGCAGCAAGAATCATTAGCGAAGCCCAGGCCTTTGCTGAAAAAAAAGAACAAGAAAAAATTAAAGTGATGAAAAAAATCGAAGGCCTGGAGAAAGAGATGGCTGCTTTACAGGCTGAAACCCGGAGTCTTTTAGCAAAAGCGGCAGGTATTCATCAAGGAAAACGGAGTCGTACCGCTAAGGAAAATAGTAATATAGAAAAGTTAAGTTTTCTAAGGCATTTATGGAGTTAGATCATTGACCAATATCCAAAAAGAATAGCAAGATAAAAAGCAAGGCTTTGAAGTATAAGCCTTGCTTTTTTGTGGTTGAAGAGTCGACAGTATCCTCCCTATTTCACGGGCATTTATTATGCGCAAAAAACATAATGTCACATAGAATAATCATAGGGAGTGATGAATAATGGAAAAATACGTGGTAGTACACCTGACTACCCACCGTGCCTGTTATTTTGAAAATGACCAATTAATTAAAGAATATCGTGTAGGCAGCGGAAAATCGGAAACACCTACGCCGCCAGGCAGCTATAAAGTTGTCGAAAAGTTGGTTTTTAAAAACCAGGGTGATATAGATTTTGGTTCAAGAAGACTTGTTTTATCATCAGATAGAACCTGTCTCCACGGCTCCTGGAACGGCCCGGTAGAAGGGTATGTTTCGGGCGGCTGTGTGCGGATGTACAACCCAGATATCGAGGAACTTTTTGAAAAAGTGGATGTCGGAACTCCGGTCATTATGATATAATATTGCTTGATTCCGATGATTGTCCCATCAACCACTAACAGCATATTTAAGAATTTACTCCGCCTTTCTTACAAGCGGAGTTTTCTTTCATTTACTGTCCCACAGAGATTTCAGTAAAAGAGGTATACCCTGCTGAGCCCCCAATAAGACAAAGCACCCATACTAGAATCAAAATTACACCGAAAAGAGATGAATACCGCATGAAAGATCAACTAAAATTTATAACTGCTATGCTTATTTTTGGCACTATCGGAGTGTTTGTTAAAAATATAAATCTGCCGTCTCTGGATATTGCCTTTTTACGAGCTGTCATTGGCTGTGTATTTTTAATATGTGCAGGCTTTATCATGGGACAAACATTTTCGCCTACGATCATAAAGAAAAATATACGGATACTTTTACTTTCCGGTGCTGCCATCGGTTTTAACTGGATACTACTGTTTCAAGCTTATAAATACACAACAATAGCTAACGCAACACTGAGCTATTACTTCGCCCCTATGTTTGTCATGATACTGTCTCCCCTGATTCTAAAAGAACGCCTTACCATGATCAAAATAGTTTGTATTATTGCCGCTATCGTTGGGCTTTTTATGATATTAAACGGCGACAGTACAGCCCCCCTCTCTAACACACACTTAGTAGGCATTGGTTACGGTCTGGCAGCAGCAGCCCTGTATGCCAGTGTAATACTTATGAACAAGTTCATAAAAGGATTATCCGGTTTTGAAACAACGCTGATCCAGCTTTTTATGGCAGGTCTGGTATTGCTTCCCAGTCTTCTTTATAACCAGGGAATCCCATTAGCTTCACTGAATGGACAAGTTGTACTCCTGATCCTGGTTGTCGGCATCATACATACAGGCTTAGCCTACCTGATATACTTTTCATCCATGAAAGAAATAAAAGGACAAACCATTGCCATTCTAAGTTATATTGATCCGGTTACCGCCGTATTCCTCTCCGCAGTGCTGCTAGGTGAAGCCATGACTTATTCACAAATAATTGGTGGAATCCTGATCTTAGGCTCAACCTTCCTAAGCGAAACCGGTGAGGGCTTGATTCAAAAAATAACAAAATCAGCTTAAACACACGTGCTGTTGCTTAACCAATTGATCGTTTTACTTCTATATCGCCTATTGCTTCCGAAGCTCAAAGTTCCATCTATCTTACAATCAAGGAATGACATTGTAATTGCCTCCATACTCTTAAGTCCACTACATTGCAAAAGCCGGCAATCCAGAGCCTACCTTACTCAAGTATTTTCCTCCCTAAATTCTTCGACGAAGAACTGTTTCTATATTATAACCAGAGCCTTAACTAGATTAGTATGATAGCTAAGGCTCTAATTCGATAACTTACTTATTTTTCCTTTATAATCGGCATGGTAATGTTACCCTTCTCATATTCGCGATGCCAGTATTTATGCGGAAACTGGATCGAAAAGGCAATCAGGATTATATCTAAAGGCCAACCAAGTATTGCCCGTATCGTAAATGCAAGGCCTATATCAAGCTCCGGCGCAACATACAGATAAAACAAGCCTTTTGCAATATATGTGATCCCCCATGCAGCCGTTACCAATCTCCAACAGTTTCGATAATACTTAGTCTCTTTAAATTCCTCCGTAAAATTGGTCGTTTTCGATTCTTCCACCATTATTTCGATAAAAGTTTTCTTGAAAGCCAAGGTTGCCATGACAAGAATTCCATAAATTTCACTCCGTATAGCTAAAGAAAGCCAGTACAAGCTACTTGAAACGTAAAACATGATAAACTCAACTACCGTAAAAACAATGGTCATCAAAGCAAATATGGATACCTTTTTATGCCGGACACTTTCCCAAATCACTCTCATTATGCTCCATACTCCTGCGAAAAATATGCCGGCAAGAGGCTTTTCATAATTGGCTAAAACAGAATAGCACAGGATGGGAATGGCCATGTCAATAAGCAGCGTTCGCACAGGAAAATGCCGGAAAAGCACAATATACCACGGTGATCCTGCGATGTTTTTATCTGTTGAAATAATAAATCTCCCCTTCAAAATCCCTCTTTGCTTTTTATTTATTTGTTATTCAAAACAGTGTCAAAATAGCTATTTGCTTTTTGAATATATACTTCATCAGGAATAAAGTTCTGTTCCAATAACCGTTTGGTTTCTTCAGACACACTTTGGCCTAAAGCAATCGCCCGGCCCGCGTTTTCCAGGTTTCTTAGATAACCGGTAATAATCGGACGTAGTTCGTCAGTATTGATACTTAAAAGACCGCCCTGGGCGGCGTAGAATTCTCCGAGTACTTCTGTCTTCATGTTAAGCGCCGCTCTTTTGATCCAGTGGGATATCACCTGGAAATGGGATCTTTCCGAAAAACCGCAATTAGATATCATGACAAGCTTCGGTGAGGGTGCGTCTATTCTTTTCAAGTGCCGGCATTCTCCATTCGAACCCTTTTCAAAATGAGGATCACCTTTGACGATCATGCGATCCATAAAATCTTTCAGCATACCGGAAATATTATCAAAATAAAGAGGAGTAGCCAGCACAAAAATGTCTACACCTTCGCAAAGAGCCAATATTTCAGCCATAGCATCCTTTATCACACATTGGCCAGGGGTGCTAAGCCAGCAGGAAAAGCAGCCTCTGCAGTGCTTTACATCCTTTTCCGCTAAAAAGACGTTTACCGTTTCGGCCCCTGCCGCTTGTGCTCCCTTTAAAAAAGCACCGACCATCACATTGGTATTGCTGGCCTTACCTTTGGGGCTGCCGTTGATAGCTACGATTTTATTCACTTGACTTCCCCCTCGCCGTCTCAATTTTATTATTAAACCATAAACTAAAACCTCTATTCCTTGTTCCGCTTTATTTCCTCTACCAAATCCAGGCATTCCTGTGCCCACTCAATGGATGCTTCCGTTGTTTTTACGCCTCTTCTAAGTGTCATATACCAAAAAACAGCATCAGGATCGCCTTTTTTTCGTTGCTCCTTAATCCGGGCTTCCGTCTCTCTATACGAGTTAAGCTGATCTTGCCGTTTACGTATAAAGCGCCGGAGCTCATATGCCAAATCGGCTGGATCAATATGCGAGGCAAAAAAAATCCGCGCCAAAAAATCACTTCGTCCCGCTTCTTCCATGGTTTCGGGAAACTCCTGCAGCCAGCGCTTAAATACTTCCGTACCCTCCTGCGTAACGGAGTAGATTTTTTTATCAGGCTTACCTTCCTGCGGCTCGATGATGGAGGTTACCCAGCCTTTTTCCTCCATGGAACTAAGTTCACGATAAATCTGGCTCATATGGGCATTCCAAAAATGATTGATTGAGGATTCAAATAGTTGTTTGAGTTGGTACCCTGTCATAGGCTTAAAGGATAATAAGCCCAATAGGGTGTGATTTAAAGCCATATCATGCCCTCCATAACTGGAATTAATTTCATTTTCATATTAGCAAAGTTATATATAATTTGTCAACTATATTTCACAGGACAAAGTATAAAAAATTATACGTTCAGGAACATGCGTAAAATATCCGCCAAACAGACGTCTCAAACTGAAAACAAGAAGAGAACAGTGGACCTTACACGAAAGCATAAGGTCCACTGTTCTCTTTAATCTGAATATCTATGCCATAAAACAAGCTGGTTCCAAGGATGTATTCTCAAAATCAGTGGAATGATCCATGACCATTAATTTTAGGCTAAACGAGGCAAAAATTCGAAGAAATAATGCCGTTAGTGAATGTTTCTGCTAAGCTAAAAACACGCCCTAGTGATTAATTTATTTAAAGATTTAATAGCCGGGCAATATTTCCACCCAAAACCTCTTGTAAAACCTGCTTATCGGGAACAATCTGTTCTAATATGCTACGGGCGACAAGCGGTGAGGCGTAGGGAGCGTCTGAACTAAAGAGGGTACGCTCAGGATATTCCTGAATAGCAAAGGCTGGGGCCACGGTCGTAAAAGTTGCCGACAAATCAAGATAAACATTGGGCAGTTCCCGCACTGCTTTCAATGTATCCAACCAGTTTACTCCCCCTAAATGTCCCACTATCAAAGGTATTGCCGGATACTTAGCAGCTAAACCAAGAAGCACCTTGATATCGGCAAAACTCAATGGGAAAAAGGTATGAACCCAAAGAGGAAGGTCACCGGCTTCATGGGATGCCTGAAACAGCGGTTCTAATTTTCCGGCTTGCCCGGTACCTGGCGCAAGTTCACCAATTCCCTTAAAATGATTCGCTAAAATATATCGTTCGATCCACTCCAAATTCTCGTCATAAGACAGTCCCAAAGGAATGGGTCCAAAGCCAATATATTTCTCAGGGTTGTTCTTTACTATCTGCACCAGCTCCGTCGTTGACGCGATTCTTTCTTGAACCGGATTTTTCCTTCCGTTTAAAATATCATATAAATTTTTCAATTCAGTTGCAAACTCATCTATGTCTCTTGCCGTTTCCGGATGAATTGTCGTAGCAAACAAGATAGTGCGTTCTATGCCTGCCTGTTTCATCATTTCTATTTGCCTCTCCTGCGGCAGCATGACATGCGCATGACTATCAATAATCATAAAAAGGCCCCCTTCTTAATTCTGTTCAAGTTCCTGAATGCGCTCCTCCAGTCGGAATTGTATCTGCTGCAACACGGCCATCTGTTTATTTACTTCTTCCAGCTTTGTTTTATAGAGCTGATAGGCTGCCTGGCATAACGGCCTGTTTGAAAACGAAGTTGGGCAGTCAATAATGCCGGCAATATCCTCTGTCGTTAGTCCCAGACTCAAATATAGCTGAATGGTTTTTACCTTTTGAACCGATGTTTCATCATAATCACGATAACCATTGTCAAGTCTGTTCGCTTGAATCAAATGTTTAGTTTCATAATATCGCAATGACCTGATGCTTGCCCCTGTTTTTAAAGCCAACGCCTTGATAAGCATCATTTGTCCACCCCCGCTTTTATTATAAACTATGACATCCATGTTATAGTCAATCAATAATTAATCACTAAAACCCGTGCTTTACTAAAAAAACTACTCAATTTAAAACCCACCTGGATTGAGATTCAAAGAATCACCCTTTTACTGGTAAAGAAAAATAAAAGAAAAGAGTCAACGGGTAAAATCCGTTGGCTCTTCTACAGTTTAAGCCAATCTTATATTCATCCTATCCACATATTCTTCAGGATGAATAAGCTCCATCTGGAGTTTCAGCTTGGTATCATCAGCTATTTTATTATTGTTTACAATTTCAAAGCCGGACTGCTTTACATAGCCTAAATATTCATCTACGACCGCTTTTAGTTCTGGGTTACTCGTTTTTAGCAGTTTACCACTATTTCTATAAATCTCCAATATGGGATTACACGGCTTGAATACTGCTTTTATCGTCTCAAAATTGTTTTCGCCAGGAAATCCACAATTCGCAATAACAACTGCATCGGGAAACTTGGTTCTGACTTCCATATCATAATGCTCTTCAGTTTGGGTCGCCACAGGACGTCTTAAAGGAATAAGGCGATCCACAAAATTTTTCAGAGCTGCCGTCATATTCCAAGTGTATACCGGTGTAGCATAACAAATTATATCGGATGACATATATTTTTCCAGCAGTTCTGCCATCCCATCGTTAAAAACACACTGTCCAGGCGTTTTAAACCAGCAAGAAAAACATCCGTTACAGTGATTAATATCCTTGTTTATTAAAAAAACATTGTCTACAGCAGCTCCCGCTAATTTAGCACCCTCCAGAAATTTTTGCACGATAATATTGGTGGTACTTTGCTCTGCGCGGGGACTGCCATTAAATACTGTTATTTTCATCGCTTTCACCTCTTCTTATTTCTAGTACCTCATCTGCATTAAAAACTCTGCTATTTTTGCGGTCTTTTTCCGCACTGCTTCGTTGTCGTCCCCTTACAGATTCTCGATCTGTGCGGCTCCTCCGCCTCGCATTGCAAAAAAATCCTCGCAAAAATAACTATCGTTTTAACGCAGATGAGGTACTAGTAGTTATCGCCCTAAAGCTCGACTCTCTCCATCAAGTAAACAATCCAATCCTGCACAGATTTAGTTTAGAGTATATTGGCATTACTATCAATAAACGAGCCGTAGAGTGCAAAAAACAAGGATAGTTTAACCAACTATCGCTGTTAAGCTATCCTTTTGTTTTTCAATATAGATATCGCTCTAAAAAACATCCTCAGTATAACAACTCTCACTTTCCATATACAATCCTATAAAGATCGTATTTTTTTCGCTTTTTCGGTCAATATGGAAAATGCCTGCGCGCCAAACTATTTACTCATTCATATTCCGAAACCTGCCATTGAAACCGGCATGAAGCCCACAAACAATTATAATGAATATTTTATAAAAATAAGCAAGAAATGATATATACTTAAAGAAAAGGCTAACTTACTTCTATGAAAGGTATTTATTGCTTATGAGAAAATGGTATGCCGATGAAGAGCTCATAAAAAATTCAGCAGAATGCGATGAAGCCTTCTGCCATCATGATAAAAACCAATTAGCTAAGTTAGTCAGTCTTTGCTGGGAAAAAGGCCATGATGAAAGCAGAGAACCTATCGTCCGGGCAAAATATCTTTACAATAGCTTTACCTGTTTAAATTACTGGATTTCTCTGTCGATTCAAACGGATATCGAATTAAAAACCTGCCCCACACATACCATGGGACTCAGAAAATATGAAGCAGAATATGAAAAGTGTTTTTATCTTTTCCGTACATCCTATACCCTTTGCCAATCTACCTATACGAATATTTATGCCCATGATGACGAAACGGAAATTGCTTATTTTAAGGGATTCTACTATAGTCTGATCGTAAACTATTCTAACTTACTATCAGAAAGCGGTCGCCTGATAAGGGCCTTAGGAGTGTTGGACGAGCTTTCATCAACGAATTTTTCGATGGCTCTCGGCAATTTAGGATTAAAAATTATTGACTATGCCGATTTAGATTATGACACCGGGCACAGGCCTATTCTATATCAAAAAGCCCATGAGAAGCTCTCTGCCAGTTTGCAGTATAATAATCCATACCCGGAAGCGGCTGCTGCCTTCTCAAAGAAAAAAGAAGAATTGGAAACTTGGATTGGCCCGGATTATTTACAGCACCCCTATGATTTTCCTATGGATATAAATGATGCCGCTGAAAAAAATTATCGCAAGTGGTGTGCCCATTATGTTCTCTCGCTAAATACGTTAAATGATGTCTATAAGGGAGTAGGCGCCGGTTATGATCCCATCCACTTGCCCAATATGGAAAAATCAACTATTCCCACAATGCTGCCACGCTATCACGGATTGTTTAATCAAATAAAGCAGGAATATGTGGCTGCCCGGTTTTTAGCTTACGAGGGATTAACGATTCGGGAAGCTCACTTTTCGGACAAGGATGTCTTTCTGGTGAATACCCCTGATTATCCGGTATATGGCCTTGGTATTGAGAAAATCAAAGCAGCTTATCGAAGCATGTATGCTATTTTTGACAGAGTAACCTATTTCCTTAATCAATACTTCGATTTAGGAATTCCTGAAAAAGAAGTATCCTACAAACGAATTTTGCATCCAAATCAAAAAGACCGAAACAGATTAGAGAATTTTGTGGAAGAAAACTATCCGCTTCTTGGATTATGGTGGATTTTTAAGGATATTAGCAATAGAACGATTTCAGGTATCAACAAACATATCGACCCGGTTATGTCCAAAGTTAGCCAGGTGCGTAATGCCATAGAACACCGTTATTTTAAAATATTGGATTATCACCCGGATTCATCGTCAGACAGTAGCTTAGACAATCTTGCCTACAAGATCAGCTTTCAGGAATTTGAGGCCTTGACCATAACCTTAATGAAAAACACCCGGGAAGTGATCATCCTCTTAGTCATGTCTATCTATGTCTCGGAGAAAAATCGCGAAAAGCTCACCGAACGCTAACCGTGATTTTAGCAGCCCTGTTACCAATGTACCTTTAGCAAGGAGAGATGCAGTCGAGTAGAGGCGGAACTCACATTCCAGCCCCCCTCACGGAACCGGACTTGCCCTATTAAGGCATCCGGCTCTTCATAGCAGCATTTACTTACGTTTAGCCATAGATATTCACATAGATTCTCGCTTTTGCTAGCGGGAATCTATCTGTTAGTTTTGCAAATCCTTCCCACGTCAAGCTCTTCTTTTGGCTTCTGCGATTGAGTATTTCAAACAATTTACGCCGTACGCAGTATCCAAAGGTATGGATTCCATTGCTGTTGTCGGTTACCCCATAGTAGCGAAAGTGCCCAACCAGCTTGGCATTTATCTGTTTGATCAAGGTTCCTAGCTCCGTG